>VHDF01000078.1 GCA_016871495.1 Verrucomicrobiota bacterium
CCCCGACGAATTTGGCTTCATAAGACTCCTCCGCCGGATGTCCTCCGGAAAGCACCTCGCGCAGCCGTCTTTCAATTCTTCGAGCCAGGTCCGCTTCAAAAAGCGCGGATGGCGTTTGTCCGGACGCCCGCACGGCATCGATTCCGGAGAGGTTTTCCCAATAAGGATTCCAAACGACGCACCGGAGCGACTTGTCATAGACCGCCATGCCCTGCTGGGCGCAGGCAATGACCTGCCGCATGAGCTGCTGAACCGTTTCAATCTCCCGGTCGGACTTTTCCTTCTGGCTCAGGTCCAGGGCAATGCCGATGCAGAATGCCTTGTCCGCAGTCTGAAAGCGGTAGCCTGTGAAATAATACGGGACACTCTTGCCTTCCTTGGCGCGCAACCGAATTTCCATCTGAGCGCGGCCCTTCTCGAAGACCTCCGCCGAATGTTCCTGCACGCCCCCGGCTCCCCCCAACCCGAACAACTCTCCGCCCCGCAGCGCCCGCAATTCTGACCCGGGCAGCCCGGTGATCTCCTCGAGAAAACGGTTCCATTTGATCAGACGTCCCGCATCGTCCAGCAGGACGAAGACACCGGGCATGTCGTTGAGGATCTCCTCTGAAAAGCGCTTCTCCCGCAAAATCGCATCCTCGGCGGCACGCAAGTTCTCCGCGTGGGTTTCCGCCGCTCTCCGGGCTCGCGCTTGGCTGGCCGCGATCAGGCTCAACGCGCCGCTGATCGTCAAACCCGCGAGGAACACAATCCAGGGCAGCGCCCGCTCCGGAGACCGTTCCAAGGCCGGCAAACTGCGAAACTGCAATTGCCAGCCGCGCCCAAACAAGTTCAGCGTTCGCATGCGGGTCAACGCGGATTCCGCCGCCCCCGTGGTTTCCCTTTCCCCTCCGCCACGAAACCCAAGGGCTTTCGGATCCGCCGAACCGCAGAACGTCCAGGCCACCAGTGCGCGGTTTGTGAGGGACCCTCTTCCCGCCCAGGGTCCATTCGCGATCATCGAACCGTAAGCGAACCCCAAGAGTTGCTGGCGCCTGGCCTCGACCGTTTGAGGCTTGGGGAGCGAGTAGATCGGCTCCAGGATCAACAGACCCGGGGCGTTGGCTTGCGACTCGAGATGAAACAACTCAACGATGTCGGTGGCGGCGGCTTGCCCAGTATCTCACGCCAGTTCCATCGCCAGGCGGACCTTGTTTTCGACGTCCAAACTCCAGCCGGTATCCAGCGGCTGACGGCCTTCGAAGTTCTCCAGCAAGAGCGTGAAAAAAGCCTCCGCCCCGCTGTAGCGCGCGCTCTCCTGGACACGGGCATAACCCAACCCCTGCCACTGCTTCACACGTTCTCCCCGATCCGCCCCGGACACCCTCCAGATCAGCCCCAAATCGGTCAGACCCAGTTCGGCGGACGAACGCCTCTCCCGAAAACCCAGCCGCTCCACAAACCGATCCCAATCGGCCCTCGACGCCGCCGGATCCGTGGAAAAAAATCCGGCCGCCACTCGCACGGGCTTGAAGGCGGACTCCAAACGCTGCTTCAACCCCGCCTCAATCCGGTCCGTTTCTTCCAAGAAACGGGCCTCCATCTGCTCGCGGCTATTGGACTGTAGCTTCGCAAAAAGCGCGATCGCCGGAACCAAGGAGATCAACAAGACCCAAATGGCAACGGCATCGCGACCAACATAATTGCGCAAAGACAGCATGAGTGCCCTCTCAGACTTCTCCTGAGCAGCTCAAATGCCACTGTCGTCCATGACAATGTCTACGCAACATATTAATCACCAATGTTCAACTGGACCTCTCGGTACGGGAATCTCCTTCCGTGAGGCTACGCCAGGAGACACTTCTTCTCCCAGAGTAACGGCCAGCGGCGGAGGTCGGTATCCTGCCTTCAACCCGCCCTGTTCGTCCAGAAACTGTTTTCTCCAATCACGATAAGCTTCCATGATCTCATCAAACTCGGCGCGACGGGAGAGGAGCACGATGCGTTTGTTGAAGACATTGGCCGGACCGAATCGCTTGCTGTACCACGGCCCCACTTTTCGAAACATCCGGCATCCGAGTTCTTCTCCAAACACCTCCACCATCCGGTCCAGGTGCCGGGTCATGACTTGCACGCGTTCGTCGAAACTGGGATCGTCTGACACCATTCCCCGGTCGAGCAGTTGGCGGGTGTTCCGAAAAACCCAGGGATTGTAAAACGCCCCCCGGCCAATGCTGACTCCCGCGCACCCGGTTTGCTCGATCATGACCCGCGCTGCTTCCGGGGTGGTTACATCGCCATTACCGATCACCGGAATGGTTTTCGCCGCCTGCACCACCATTCGGATTCCGGCGAGATTGACCGTCCCGCCAAAACCCTGTTCCCGGGTTCGTCCATGCACAAACACCCCCGCCACTCCGGCGTCCTCCAAGGCACGGGTTAAATCAGGCGCGGTCAGATTCTCGGCGTCCCAACCGAGCCGCATTTTCGCCGTCACGGGCAGGCGCACCGACTCGACCATGGACCGAACCAGGGCCGAGGTTCTTCCAAGCTCGGTCATCATCGCCGAGCCCCCGCCGACGCGGCACACTTTGCGCACCGGACAGCCCATGTTGATGTCGATCGATTGCACTCCGATCGATTCCAAGTACTGTGCGGCATCGCGCATCTCCTCGGGCACGGCGCCAAACAATTGCACCGCGAGCGGACGATCCTCGGGGCAGGTTTCGATCAATTTGAGGGCCTTCCGATTACGTTCCAGGAGCGACCGGGCGTTGACAAGATCCGTGGTCGCCAGATCAATGCCCCCCAACTCGCGAATGACGAGGCGAAAGGGAAGATTGGTGTAGCCCGCCAATGGGGACAGAAAGAGATTGGAAGACAGTTCGAGCCGCCCGAGTTTCAACACGCGGCGAGTCTAGACCCCCGGCGCGGAAATTTCATCCATGTTCCGCCAACGATTGAGCGAATTCCGGATTGAACCCGTCCTTCCCCCGCCGGAGCGCCGACCCCTCCGAGCGGGCGTCCCAGAACCTGGCCGCAGGGGATGGACAGCGGTCTAAGAAGCCGGAGCAGCCGACTCATCCAGCACCAGCACGCCGTGCGGGGGGAGGTCGAAATTACCCTGCACCGCGTTGCCGGTCAGAAAATCGTGCATGGGCCGGTGGAATTGAATGCGCGCCGGAGTGGCCTGGTGGTTGAGAAGAAAATAAATGTTCGTCGAAGCCTTGCGGCGCAAGCTCACTTCCACCGTGTCCGGAACCTTGATCAACGGATGCAGACCACACAACTGCCGCAACCACGCGACGAGATCGTGGTAAAAGGGCTGCTGGCTCATGGTGCCCAGGTAAATCGCTTTCCCCGCCCCGAAGTCGTTGATCGTGATCGCCGGTCGTCCGGCGTAAAAATCTTTCACGTAAGTGGCCACCACCTGGCACTCCTTGGGCTCGATCAGGTCACACCACAGCCGCGACGAGTGCAAATGAGTGGAGGGAAAGGTTCCCTTGAAGTTCAATTGGTTCTCCTCGCCTGGAGGCAAAGGATCGAACTCCAGAACCTCCATGCCGAACAAATCCAGCAGGTCATGCGGATAACCATTGTCCGGCGCCATATGGTGCTCGTCCACGAGGCCGGTGTTAAACGTGCCCACCAGCGTTCCACCGTTTTGCACGTAGAGCTTGAGGAGGTCCGCCTCCCCGCCCGCGAGCAAATGCAATGAAGGTGCGATGACGAGCTTGTAACGGGAGAGATCCTCCGTTGGACGGGCAAAATCGACGGGGATATTGCGGTCGTGGAGCGCGCTGTAAAACAGCATGAGATGTTCATGCTGGCTGAAATGTTTGTTCGGCTGCGGCTTGAGCTGCAACGCCCAGTCGTTGTCGTGACTGATGAGGATGCAAACGTCAGCCACGACCTTGCTCCCCTTCAACACCGGATCCAGCAGCTTGAGCTCCTCTCCAATCTGGCAGATTTCCTTGTAGGTCCGGTTGTCGCCGCGTCCGTCGTGGCTGAGCACCCCGCCGTAGAACTTCTCCGACCCGATCCTCGGCTGGCGCCACAGGAAGTAGAGGATGCCATCGGCCCCGCGTGAGATCAGTTGATAGGTCAGAAGACGGATCACCCCCGGGCGGACCAAGGTGTTGACTTCCTGCCAGTTGACGTTGCCCGCCTTTTGTTCGATGACCCAGAACCCCTCATCTCCGCCAGGCGCCTTGATGCCGCTCTTCTTCAAGCAGCGCAGTTTGTCCGCGTCACAAGCGAGCTCCGAGGCTCTCGCCTTGTTCGCGGCGTAGGTGTCCACCGCCACGAAGTCGAGCACGCCCGCCATGTCGAAATGATCAAACCTGCGGGTCAGCGCCCGGAGGTTGCTGGTCACCGGAATGCCCGGGGAGAGTTCATGGAGCAAATCCGCCTGCATCCGCGCGTAGGCGACAATGGTGTCGCTCGAGAATCGCATCCAGTCGATGACCAGCGCCGGATTATAAACCGTCGGCGCTTTCTTCGGCATGGGCACCTGTTCCCAGTCCGTCACCAACTGTCCCCAGAAGCGGGTCCCCGTCAATTCGTTGAACCGCTCCAGGGTCTCATACTTCGCTTTCAACCACGCGATCCAGTCCCGCCGGGTGTGCTCGTTGAAGCTGGCCTCCATGTTGTGGCCTCCCAGACCGTTGTCGATCTGCCACGCCACCAGTCCCGGATGATCTCCCAGCGCCTGGGCGGTCTGGGCCACGATGCGCTTGGAGTATTCCCAGAAAACTTCACTATTGAGACACACCGCCTTGCGAGTGCCCTCGTTCATTCGGGTCCCGTGCGCGTCAACCGGTAGGATTTCCGGATACTTCTTGGCCAGCCAGATCGGAGGGGCGGCCGTGGGAGTGCCCAAGACGATCCGCAACCCGGCCCCGTGCATCACATCCATCGCGCGGCGCATCCAGGCGAAATCGAATCGGCCCTCCTCCGGTTCGTAGAGTCCCCAGGCGAATTCGCCGAGGCGAACGACGTTCATCCCCGCTGCAGCCATCAAGGCCGCGTCGCGTTTCCATCGGGATTCAGGTTCTTCAGGACTTCCAGCATAGGGATAAACCCAGTGCTCCGGATAATAGTCAGTACCGAAATGCATAAGAGAGGCTTGTGGAGTTGATTAAGAGGCTACCCCGGCCATCTTTCCATGGAAAGACCTTTTCCAGATGAACTTGGAATTCTCAGGGCATGGTCCAAACTCGACCCATTCACGTGCACGCGCTCGCAGTTCCATCCTTATCCGGGTTGATCCGAGGCCTCCGTCGTCATCACCTTCGGATCCGGAGATCCGGGCGCGGGCGCACGCATCCTCCGGTGATGCATTCCCTGCTCGTGGTTGGACTGTGGTTCCTCTCGCAAGCGGGCTGCGTGCATCGACGTGCTTCATCCTTCCCCGCCACCGCGACCACCAATGTGGTGGAGGTCCTGCACGGCGTCTCCGTGGCTGATCCTTACCGTTGGCTCGAGGACGATAAAGCGCCGGCCACCAAGGCATGGATCGCGGCCCAAAACCGGCACACGTTCCAGCATATGGCCGCCCTGCCCGGCCGGGACGGCATTCACCGCCGGCTCACTCAGCTTTGGAATTTTGAAAAGTTCGGTGTCCCTTTCGAACAGGCTGGACGCTATTTCGTCATGCGGAACGACGGCTTGCAGAATCAAAATGTGCTGCATGTGCTGGATTCCCTGGAGGCAAACGCCCCCTCGCGGGTCTTGCTCGACCCCAATGCTCTGGCGCCGGATGGCACGGTTTCCCTCGTCAGCGTGGCCGTCAGCAAAGACGCCCGCCACGTGGCCTATGGTGTGTCGAAATCCGGGTCCGACTGGCAGGAGTGGCGCATTCGCGAGCTGGAGTCCGGACGAGACCTTCCCGAGGTCATCCGCTGGGTCAAATTCTCGGAAACGTCGTGGACTCCGGATGGAACGGGCTTCTATTATTGCCGGTTTCCCGAACCCGATCCGAACCGCCTGTATCAGGCGGCGCAGTATGGGCAACAACTTCGCTTCCACCGCCTTGGCACCGATCCGCGAAACGATCCCATCGTCTATGAACGCCCCGATCAAAAGGAATGGAGATTCTCGCCTAAAGTGACGGAAAGCGGCGAATACTTGATCGTGTCGGTCCGCCGCACGACCTCCAAGAACCAGCTCTACTATCGCTCGCTCCTTGATCCGGGATCCCCGATGGTGGAACTGTTCACCCGGTTCGACGCCACGCGCGAATTCATCGATCACGACGGCTCCCGTTTTTGGATTCGAACCGATGCGGATGCGCCGAGGGGGCGCGTGGTTGAAATCGATCTTGGCCGCCCCGAGAAGAGCGCTTGGAAGACCCTCATTCCCGAAGCCAGCGAAACCTTGCGCGACGCCAAGCTCGTGGATGGCCGTTGGATCGGCGTATATTTGAAGGATGCACGGTCCGAAGTTCGCCTCTTCGATCTTTCAGGCCGGTTTGAGCGGCAAGTGGAGTTGCCGGGCCTGGGCACGGTGGCGGGTTTTCCCGGAAGCCGGAAGGATCGGGAAACCTTTTTCTCGTTCGCCAGTTACACCTCTCCCGAACGCGTGTTTCGCCTGGCGCCTGCCAAGGGTGAAATTCAATTGGTGCGCGAACCCCGCGTCGCATTCGACTCGCAGCCCTTCGAAACGAGACAGGTCTTTTATACCAGCCATGACGGAACCCGCATTCCCATGTTCCTCGTCCATCGACGTGGGCTGCGCTTAAACGGGAACCATCCCGTTCTGCTTTACGGCTATGGCGGCTTCAACATCCCGATCGTCCCCGCCTTTTCGGTGGCGACGATGGTCTGGCTCGAAATGGGGGGGATCTACGCGGTGGCCAACATCCGAGGTGGCGGGGAGTATGGAGAGGCCTGGCATGCCGCGGGCACCAAACATCGAAAACCGAACGTTTTCGCCGACTTCATCGCCGCCGCCGAGTGGCTGTGCCGGGAGGGATACACCTCACCCCGCCGGCTCGCCATCGAAGGCCGGAGCAACGGAGGACTGCTCGTCGGAGCGTGTCTCACCCGCCGGCCCGATTTGTTTCGTGCCGCGCTGCCGGCCGTGGGGGTGCTCGACATGCTCCGCTTTCACAAATTCACCATCGGATGGGCCTGGACCGCCGATTTCGGTTCACCCGACGATCCGGAGGATTTCAGAACGTTGCTCGGCTACTCGCCCTTGCACAATCTGAGGCGAAACACGCGTTATCCCGCCACGCTGATGACCACCGCCGATCACGACGACCGGGTCGTGCCCGCCCATAGCTTCAAATTCGCCTCCGCGCTGCAAGCGGCTCAGAGCGGGCCGGCTCCCATTCTCATCCGCATTGACACCCAAGCAGGCCACGGCGCGGGCAAGCCCACTTCGAAACAAATCGATGAAATCGCCGACAAATGGACTTTCCTCGCGAGCGAACTCGGCCTCCGCGTCCCACCCGAATGGGCCAAGGCTCCGGGCAAATCGAAATGAAGGGGCTCCGCATGGAGACCGCCCTTGACTCAACTTGCGATTCCCCGTCTCCTTTGCGCGCCGCTGAGGCGAAAACATGGAATGGATTCAACAATTCATCGATTTGGTGCTGCACGTGGACAAGCACCTCGACGCGCTCATTCTTCAATTTGGAGTTTGGTTTTACGTGCTGATTTTTGCCGTGATTTTCTGTGAAACCGGCCTCGTCGTCACGCCGTTCCTGCCCGGTGATTCGCTGTTGTTCGCGCTCGGCGCTTTTGCCGCACGTGGAAGCTTGAATTTGCCGGCCTTGCTCATCCTGCTTCCCATCGCCGCCATCCTGGGGGACATGGTCAATTACTGGTGCGGAGCTTGGATCGGGCCGAAAATCTTTCGCGGCGAAAATGTCCGGTTCCTGAACAAGGCCCACTTGGACCGGACCCACGCCTTTTACGAAAAGTATGGTGCGAAGACGATTGTGCTGGCCCGTTTCGTGCCCATTGTTCGCACTTTCGCCCCGTTCGTGGCGGGCATGGGCCGCATGACCTACACCAAATTCACGGCTTACAACATCGGGGGAGCGTTGCTCTGGGTTTTCATTTTTGTGCCGGCGGGCTATTTCTTTGCCGATCACCCCCTGGTGCGGAAGAATTTTACCCTGGTCATGCTGGCGATTATCTTCCTTTCCGTCCTGCCGGCCGTCATTGAGATCGTGCGAGAATGGCAGAAGTCCAAGCGCGCTTCCACTTCTTGAGCCCATGGTCGCATCGCTTGAAATGAAGGCTTTGTTCCGACATTGCCCTCGTTGCAGCTCGACCGAGCTGGAGTGGCCGGATCCTCGGCACTTCGTCTGTCCGAACTGCGGCCTGACCCTCTATCGAAACACGACGTCCGCCGTGGCGGCGTTCCTGTTGGACCCGGAAAACAATGTGCTTCTGATTGAGCGCGCCCGCGAACCCTCGAAGGGCATGATGGCCGTTCCCGGGGGATTCGTGGATCCCGGGGAAAGAGCTGAGGAAGCCCTCCGCCGGGAGATTCGGGAAGAAGTGGGATTGACGACGGACACATTGGATTTCCTTTGCTCCGCTCCCAATACTTACGCCTACAAGAACATTTCCTACGATGTGCTGGATTGGTTTTTTGTGGGACGGCTTCAAAACTTCGATGGAGCGAGGCCTCTGGATGAGGTTTCAGGAATCCATGTACGCCCCTTGCTCAAAATTGAATCGGATTCCCTGGCTTTTCCGTCGCTCCGTTTCGCGTTGAAGGAACTCCAACGCCGGCTTGCCATCGGATAGTTCAGACTCTCCTCGGGCGAGCTCCGCATCTCCGTGGGCGTTCACAGTCGTTCTCATGTTGCCCCGAAGCGCGGCTGTGTCTTCCTTCGACCAGCCGCAGCACTTTGAACAATCTGGAGTCTTCGGACCCTTCCGCGCGCTGCGGCGCGCCTCCAACACCGCTGTGCTCTCCGAAATGAGGATGAAGGATGACTCCGTGTATCCCGATGTTGTTGGTAGGGCGGGCCTGTCCCAGCCCGCCGCCCACGGGATGCAAAACATCATGCTCCGGCAGCGCGCCGGGACGGACGCGCCCTACCTGCATCACCGGCAACATCGGGATACACCGAGGATGACTGGGCGTTCAACAACACACTTGCTCCGGCTTCGCCATTGACTTAGCATCCTGCCAATCCTCGATCCCAGGCACGATGCATACTCCTTCCATTCGCCCCCTTCGCCGGCCCTCTGTAGGGACCGCGTTTACCTTGATCGAATTGCTTGTCGTGATCGCCATCATCGCGATTTTGGCAGGCATGCTCCTGCCGGCCTTGTCCCGTGCCAAAGCCAAAGGCCAGCGGACCTCTTGCATGAACAATCTGCGACAAGTCAGCCTGTTCATGCACCTCTACATCGACGACAACAACGAGAGATTCCCCGGCCACCGCAATGAGGGGCTGACCACAGACGACGCGAATCGGTCCCTGACCAATTGGTGGGGAACCACCATTGTTGGGCATGGCCAAAACCAGAGCAACTTGTTCCGTTGCCCTTCCATCAAAGGGAAACGCTTGGACAATGGCGTCCGCTGGGAATGGAAGTTCGATCCCCACAAAGTCGGCTACGGATACAATGCCTTTTTCCTGGGCATCCACCCTTATCCCAGCGGCTCGGTTTCCGTTAGCGGCGTCAATTTCGGCAGCGTGACCGGGTTCAAGCGCTCCGCCCTCATCTCGCCTTCGCAGAACCTGCAAGTCGGCGACGGAATGCCCAAATCGGACGGCATGTGGAGCAGCAGCCTGTGGTGGCCCACCTCGTGCATGGATAAGCGGGCGAGTGGCAGCCAGGCATTCGAAGGGGTTGATCCCATTCGTCACCAGGGTTCAGGAGTCATGGTTTTCAACGACGGCCACTCCGAAACGCGCAAGGACAAGCAGATCAATCCCCCGGTCGATCCTGTCAGCGGTAGCGCCAAAGGCTTGGTGAACTCGCATTTCTGGGATCCCCTGCAGCGCGCCGGCACAGGCCACATCCAGTAATCGTCCTCTGCCTGCAATCGCCGGCGAATCAAGAGGACCCGCGAATCCGGTCCAGCATCTCCCGCACCGCCGCCTCCATCCCCACGGCGATCGACCGGCTGACGATGCTGTGGCCGATGTTCAGTTCCTCCAGGAAGGGCACGTGGTGCATCGAATCCACGTTCTGGTAATTCAAGCCGTGTCCCGCGTTCACGCGAAGTCCCAGGGCCTTGGCCTGCTTGGCGCATTCGATCAATCGAGCGAGCTCCCTTTCTTTCCTGGCGGGGTCGGAAAAATGCTCCGCGAAGGTTCCCGTGTGGAGTTCGATGAATTCAGCTCCGCTCCTGGCGGCGGCATCGACTTGCTCAGGCTCGGGCGAGATGAAGAGGCTCACCTGAATGCCCGCCGTTTTCAGGGTGGAAACAGTCGTGGAAATCGACTCCAACAAGGCTCGTGCGTCCAAACCGCCTTCCGTGGTTACTTCCTCGCGCTTTTCAGGGACCAAACAGGTGATGTCCGGCTTCAACCGCAGTGCCAGGCTCAGCATGGCTTCGGTGTTCGCCATCTCGAGATTAAGCCGGGTCTGAATCCGCGCCCGAACGGCCCAAGCGTCGCGCTCCTGAATATGCCGGCGATCTTCGCGCACGTGGATCGTGATGCCATGCGCCCCCGCCCGCTCGCACATCAGCGCGGCTTCGACGGGATCCGGCTCGCCCATGCTCAAGTCGCGATAACGCGCTTCACGCAGGGTTGCCACATGGTCGATGTTAACCCCCAGTTTCATGGCGGATTCGACGCTTCGAAGACGTCAGCGTGCCGGTCCGGCAGCTTGGCCGGACGGGGTCGCGCTCGACGACGGCGGCGGAGTTGGAACACCGCTGGAAGGCGCACTCTTACGGTGCTGGCCCGGCGCGGGATCGAAAATGAAACGAGGGGCGGACCTCGGGAAATCCCGATGGTCGATCCATTGCGCCAATCGCACCAGACCCTCCGCGCCCACCCCCAACTTCGCATTGCGCACAACAAGAAGATCCCGATCACTCACCGCCACCGCCTCGACCACCGTCTTGCCCAACCCCGGCCCGATGTCATCCAGCCACTTGTCGGCCGGAGAATGGGTGGAGGTGGTGACATAAGGTGTCAGCAAGTATCCCAGCAACTGCCCGACCGGGCGCGCGTGAAGAATGCGCTCCGGCGTGGATTCCCAATGGTAATACACCCCGTTGGTCTTCGTTACAAACTGTGAGACCAACTCCTCGGGAATGGACGTTTTGGACATCATGATCGGCCAGAGCCCGGCGACGACGAATTGTCCGGCTGGCTCGGCCAGCGCTCGCACGAACGGAAGGGCCACGGGTGCTCCTTCCCAGACCAGCCCGCTCCGATTCGTCGCCCAGCGGATTTCGCCCGAGGCACGATGCGCAAAATAGCGCCCCATCATTTCCGGCACGTTGGCCGCAATTTTTTCCACGCTGTTCGAAGCGTCCGCCGTGCGGAAAGCCGCGTATTCCATGATCGGCGGAGTGGAGGCTTGGCACCAAAAATAGAATTCGTTCAAAGCATCCTCGATCTGGAGCGTTTTCAGCAAAGGCAGTTCTTTCAGCAGCGATCCCAAGCCTCGGCCAGCCGTGAAGGCAATCAGGGGATCGTCGTGAATCGTCTGTTTGGGCACGTTCCACGGCGCCAGTTTTCCGACAACTGGAGAATCAAAGATCCAGCGTTCCTCGCTGCGAAGCCTCTGTCGGCGCTCCGTCACCACCACTTCCACCGTGGGAAGATTCTCGACCGGAATCCATCGAAGCTTGCGATTGGCGGCACCCAGTCGCGATTCCGCCTTGAGCAACGCGCCGTCGGGCAAGTGTCCCAGCCTTCCCGTCGAGGCCAGCGTGTCCATCGCTCGCGTCCATGGCCCTCCGGCGGTGGGTCGCGAGGCCAGAACCGACCAGTGGCCCACGCGAAGAAACGTGATCGAACTCCCGTCCGGCGACTGATAAACTTCCGAGACGATGGCGTTTGTCCCCGACTTCAGGCTCGGAGCATTCGTCCCCTTGGCCATCACTGAGGCCAGCGTTTGACGCCAGCGGGCCGAGCGATCATCCGGAATGGCGGCGGCCAACACCCATTCCGGCGTCGCTCCCTCGACGGCGGTGACTTCCACAAAAGCCCGATAATCCGTCAGGTCCTGCAACACACCGGCCAGCGGGCCCGCGGCTTCAGGGCTCAATCCCAGCCCCGCGGCGGCCGCCACCGCCAACCGGGTCCGCGCATGCCCGGCCAAGGCCATCGACGAAGGTTTCGCCGCCACTTCATTGAGAAAGGCAAAGTTCGTGTTCGCGCCAATCTCTTTCATCCCCAGAAAACTCAGCTTGAGCCAAGTCTCCGGTTTCGGGACGGACGCTTCCTTCTTCTTGCAGCCGGAGGTGAAAACAAACACGGCCGCAAGCAAACCCATCGAAACTCGGTAAACCATAATGAGATCGAGATTTAGCCGCATCAAACCTTAACGCGCAATCGCATTCCTTCGCCCGGCATGCTCCCGCTCGCTCGACGACAGGCTCGCCAGCCGTTCCAAATAACAGCGGCTGGCCCGCGCCGCCTCGAAGGGATCCGTGGCGCATTCGTCCAACTCAACCACCCAATCGGCAGGACCTGCTTGCGCCGATACGATCGCCTCGAAGTTCAATGTTCCCGCTCCCGCGGCCACCATCGGCGAACCATGCTCTGCCGGTCCGTCCTTCATGTGGAGCATCCTCACTCTCGAACCCAATTCACCCAAAACACGGGCCGGATCCAGCCCCGCTGTCCGCACCCAGTACACGTCCAACTCCCAAAACACATCAGCGGGCAGCCATTGGTGAAGCCATTGGTAAGGATACTTGTTCCCCAGCGGTTCAAACTCCCACCAATGATTGTGGATTCCGAAGGCCAGCCCAGCCTTCTTCGCTGCATCATTCGCTTCCGCATAAAGCTCGGCCAATCGTCGATAGCCGTTTGTCGTTGCACAAAGTTCATCCTTGGGCCAGCCGTGCCAAATGACCCTTTGGGCACCCAGTGTTTGCGCTTCATCGAAAATCCGCCGGGCTTGCCCACCCACAGGCAACCCCGCGTGAATCGCCATCACCGAAAGCCCCTCCCCCTGCAAACACCGGGCCAATTCGTTCGTTGAAAGCCCCGGCGGCAAGGGCGCGGTTTCAACCGCATGGAATCCGCAGGCTTTGACCCGGCGCAAGGTTTGCAACGCATCCCTCTCGAGAGCTTGCCGGACCGTGTAGAGTTGCAAAGAGAGGGAAGGCATCGCCGCGATTCGAACTCAATCCACCCCGCCCCGCCAAATGAATTGTTTGAGCTGAAGAACAACTTCGCATAAACCCTTTCTTGTGCTCCGCATTCTCCACGGACTCCTGGGGTCCACACTGGCCGCCGGTTTCGCCATGGCCTCCTCCTCCATCGAACCGCCAGGCTTTCGTCCGAAGCCCTTTCCGAAGCACGCATTAACGGGTGCCACCGTGGTGCCACGTCCCGGCCAAATCATTTCCAATGCCGTCGTGGTCATTGAAGACGGCCGCATCGCCTCGATCGGAGAGAACAGCCCCGTGCCACCGGATGCCCGGGTGAGATCCTACGCGGGCAAATTCATTTACGCGGGTTTCATCGATCCCTATTGGACGCCGTCCAACCCCAAGTCCATCGCTCGCTCCGTCTCGGGCGGTCATGGGCATACGGGCCACGGCATGGCTTCCGGAGCTCCCCGCTTCCATGGCGTTCCCGGATCCGAACCTGATCCCGGTCATCCCGGTCCTGGCCATGGTTCTGCCACCGTGACGCCCGAGGTTCGGATGGCCCTGCGCTACATCCCAGACTTGGCGGCGCTCAAAGCCATGCGGGAAATGGGATTCACGGCGGGAAATCTCATCCCGACGCAAGGCATCATCCGCGGCCAAAGCGCATTGGTTCAGTTCAATCACCGCGAACCCTCGCAGTCGATCCTCGCGCCGGACCGCTTCCAGCATGTCGCGTTTTCCACCGAAGCCAGCCCGTCCGACGCCTATCCCAAATCGCTCATGGGGGTCATCGCGGTTTTTCGTCAGGCTTTCTTGGACGCCCAATTCACCGTGGATCACCCAGGCGCGCCCCTTGAACCCGATGGCGGCGTTTCCTTCAATCCTTGGCTCCAGGCCCTCGCGCCCGCTGTCCTCCGCCAGCAACCCGTCGTCCTCGAAGCGGGAAGCGCCCTCCTTGCCTCACGCGCTGCCGCCCTCGCGTCCGAACTGAATCTCGAGTCCATCCTGGTCTCCTCCGGCCAGGAATGGCGCCGTCCGGATCTGCTCGCCGCCTCGAGCCCGGCTTGGATCGTCCCGCTGGATTTTCCGGAGGTCGCCAAGCTCCCGTCCGATGAAGATTGGGAGGACGTTTCCCTCGACCAATTGCGAACTTGGGACTGGGCTCCGGAGAACCCCGCCGTCCTTCAGCGCGCTGGCAAGACCCTCTCCTTCACGGTCCACGGGTTGGGCGAACGGAAATCCTTCCTGAAGAACCTCCGCCTGGCCGTGCAGCGCGGACTTTCTGCGGACGAAGCTTTGGCGGGGTTAACAATCCATCCCGCCCGCATTCTGAAAGTGCAAGACCAACTGGGCACGATCGAACCTGGCAAATGGGCCAACTTGACCGTTTTTGAAAACGGCGCCTTCCTCGACGAAAAGTCCCGTGTCGCCGAGGTCTGGGCGGGCGGGGAATCTTTCCCGATGCCGACGCAAAATGAACCCCCATCGGCAACCCCCACGAACAACGCCCCTGTTCCAAGCACACCCAACCCCAGATCCACCCGCACCGCGAGATCCCCTCAAGAGGATCGAGGCCCCACCGATCCCGCCCGTCCGGTCTGGATTCGCGAGGCCACGGTTTGGACCTCGAGCGCGGCTGGCAAACTCTCCTCCTCCGATCTGCTCGTGACCGAGGGAAAGATCAAAGCGGTCGGCCCCGGAATCGACCCTCAAGCCCACGGGGTGAGCGACCCCTTGGTGATTTCAGGGAAGGATTTGCATGTGACCCCGGGACTCATTGATGCGCACAGCCACGGCATGATCCTGGGCGCCGTCAATGAAGCGACCCTCCCCTCCACCGCCATGGTCCGGGTCGAGGATGTGATCAACTCCGAGACGGTCCATCTCTACCTTCAACTGGCGGGCGGAGTGACCACCGTGAATCTCTTGCACGGCTCGGCCAATCCGATCGGAGGTCAGAATTGCGTGATCAAGCTCCGCGACGGAGCCACCCCCGAAGCCACGAAGTTCGAAGGCGCTCCCCCGGGGATCAAATTCGCGCTCGGCGAAAATGTAAAACAGTCCAATTGGGGCGATGGCAAAACCAACCGATTTCCCCAAACCCGCATGGGGGTGATCACCTTCCTCGCCAATCGCTTCGCCGCCGCGCAAGCCTACCGGTCCTCTCGTTCCGAAGGCCGGCCCCGGCGCCGCGACCTCGAACTCGAAACGCTCGCCGAAATTCTTCAAGGCCAGCGATGGATCCACTGCCATTCCTACCGGCAAGACGAAATCTTGGCCTTCCTCCGGCTCATGGAAAGCCTCGGCGTGCGCGTCGGCACCCTCCAGCACGTGTTGGAAGGATATAAAGTGGCGGACGAGATCGCCCGGCACGGCGCCGGCGCTTCCACCTTCTCCGATTGGTGGGCCTTCAAGTTTGAGGTGTACGACGCCATCCCGTTCAACGGCGCCTTGCTCCATCAACGAGGCGCTTCCGTCTCCTTCAACTCAGACTCGACCGACCATGCCCGCCGCCTCAACACCGAAGCTGCCAAAGCCGTGAAATACGGCGGACTCCAGGAGGAGGAAGCGCTCGCGTTCGTCACCATCAATCCCGCCCGACAACTCCGACTCGACCATCGCGTCGGTTCGCTCGAAGCCGGCAAAGACGCCGACTTCACCCTGTGGTCCGCCTCCCCTCTCGATGCCACCGCCGTGTGCCTGCAAACATGGATCGACGGCCGAAAGTATTTCGACCAGAAGGACGATGCCTCCCGCCACGCCCGCCGCCTCGCCGAACGGTCCGCGTTGCTGGCAAAAGCCAGGAAGGCCGCCGGTTCAGCCTCCGCACCGCCCGCATCCTCCCCGGACGCCAGGAAATTCTTCCAAAAGTCGCTGGAACACGAATTCGACGGACACGACCGCCACTGCCTCGATGAAGAGGAGGGACACGAATGAAACTGATCCTCTGCGCAGGCTTGATTCTCAGCCTGTCCGTCCCTTCCTCCGCCACCTCGCTGTTGCTCCAGGACGTGACCGTCCACGTGGGCGATGGACGGCGCCTCGAACATCAATCCGTGCGGGTGAACCACGGCCGGATCGAATCACTCTCGCAGAATACGAATCAAACGGCCGAAAAGGTTCTCAAGCTCACCGGACTCCATCTGTATCCAGGCCTGATTGCGCTGGGGAGCTCGCTGGGTTTGGTCGAGATTGAAGGTGTCCGCGCCACCCGGGATCAATCTGAAGTCGGAGAGTTCACCCCGGACGTGCAGTCCTGGTCGTCCATCAACCCCGATTCCGAACTCCTCGCGGTGGCTCGCGCCAACGGCATCGCCTACGCGGAGGCCACACCCCAGGGCGGATACGTTCCGGGCACCTCGGGACTCTTTGCTCTCGACGGCTGGACGCCGGAGCAAATGACGCTGAAGGGACCGGCTGCGCTGCACGCCTACTGGCCGTCCCACTCGATCAATCCTCTGGCCAAGGCCGACGCCCGCAACCCCTCAGGCTGGAAATCGCCCGAGGACCAGCACCGGGAACGCGAAGAGAGGGTCCGCCATCTCTCCGAATTCTTTGCGGATGCCCAGGCCTACAGCCGCCTGAATCATTCCCGGGTAACGCCCCCCGCATTCCAAGCCATGCTCCCCGTGTTCCGTCGAGACATCCCGCTGGCCATCCATGCGGAGGACGCGCGACAAATCGAAGCCGCCCTGAAATTCGCCGACGCGTTTGAGGTGCGGCTCATCCTCTACGGTGGACGGGACGCTTGGACGCTGGCCGAGGAGCTCGCCAAGCGGAAGGTGCCGGTCGTTTATGAACACGTTCATACCTTGCCGCCACGGGATTCCGATGCGTTCGACGTGCAATATCGGGCGCCGTCCGTGCTCACCCAAGCCGGCGTGGAGTTGAGCTTGAGCCTGGGAGGAAGATTCGAAGCCGCCTCGCTCCGCAATCTTCCCTACGCCGTGTCCCAGGCCATGGCATTCGGCCTGACTGAAACCGACGGACTCCGCGCGATCACATTAAACCCGGCACGCGTGATGAGACTCTCCGACCGCATCGGATCCATCGAACCCGGCAAGTTTGCAACCTTCTTCGCCAGCACCGGACCCCTCTTCGACATTCGTTCCCAGATTAAGCACATGTGGATTGCCGGACGGGAAGTGAGCCTGGAGAACCGGCACACGCGGCTCTACGAGAAATATCGGCAGCGGCCTCCACCTCCCTGACAAGGCGGGTCCGCCGGGCTGGTTTCAACCGAGCGCTTCCTTCACCTTGCGGAGCAGATTCTGGCTGGTGAATGGTTTTTGCAAATATCCGCTGGGGTCTTCCGCCTGGGGCCGAACATAACCGCTCATGCAGAGCAGTCGCACCTCAGGCGCGATGGCCTTGATCTTCTCGACAAGTTCCCGGCCGCTCATGGACGGCATCACCATGTCCGTCAGCACCAGATCGATCTGGCCCAGATTGCTCTCCAGAATCTCGATCGCCCTCGAACCACTTCCCGCCGTGAGCACCCGATAACCAAAGGCAGGCAGAATCATTTCGGCCATGGTCAAGAGCATGTTCTCGTCATCCACCACGAGAAGAGTCTGAACTCCGAAGAGTTCCTCAACCTTCAGGTTCGAATCGCGCACAAATTTGTCTTGAGCCGGCAGCAACAGCCGCACGGTCGTCCCCGCCCCCGGCTCGCTTTGCAGCCCCACGCTCCCGCCATGATTGGTCACAATCCCATACACCCAGGCCAACCCCAGCCCGCGATGCCCTGTCTTGGTGGTGAAGAAGGGTTCGAACACGCGCGGCAACAAATCGGGCGCAATGCCCGGTCCATCATCCGAGATTTCGATGCTGACGTAATAGCCCGGCGGAACCCGGCTCGAACCGTTCACCGCCTCCGCTTGGATCTCCACATTCCGGCTGCGCACGCGAATCGTGGCCGGCCTATCACACGCCTGCACGGCGTTCTCCAACACCCGCACTAAAGCCTGCTGAATCTTGGCCTCGTCGAAACTCACCGAATAAGGCCGGGCTTCGAATTCAGATTCCCAATGCAAGTTCGGACGCGCGCCCGGCATCTGAAACAGTCCAATGGTCCGGCGCAAAACATCGTTCAAATTCCCTTGCGAAACGGCACGTTGATCCTTCTCCGGGCGGCTGAAATCCGCGAGGTCCTGGGCGATCTCAGCGGCCTTTTCCGCCGATCGTTCCACCTCGAGCAACGCGTTTCGCCAAGAATGTCCGGGATCCATTTGCGAGAGCACCAGCGAGGTGTGGCCAAGAATGGTCGTCAGCGCGTTGTTAAAATCCAGCGACACACTGCGCGCCAAATGGAGCGCGCAATCGAGCTTCTGCTTCTGCAACGACGGTGCATCCAGGTTCGTTTCCGACGGCGCGCCGTGGGTCGCTGACGCCGCCTCGGTGCGAGCCCTGGATTCCAAACCCGAGATCTCCCCCTTGCGAAAACACTGGAGGATAAACTCACGGCCCTGGTCGGACTTGAATTCGGAGAAGAGGACCTGAAAGGGAATGGCCCCCCCTCCCCGGCTTCTAAACTTCAATTCCATCGGAGGGGGACAGGAGTGATTCATCTTCGCCAGGAGCATCTCCACGGTCACCGTCGAGGCCTGGCCCCAGATCGAGGAGAGATGCACCTGGCTGGGCTCGGCCAGCAGCCCGAATTCCCGCACCGCCGCGCCGTTCGCCCGCCGGACCGTCCCGTTGAGATTCAACCAGAGAGCCGGCCAAGCCGCGAGCTCGAGCGGTTGCAGGATGTCGGCTTTCATGACAACTTCGCCTCTCTACGTCGCCTCCATCCCTCGGAGCCCCTGTCTCCAAGACGACCGGCCCGGCCCTGCATCGCTCAAGGGCCTTTGCAACTTTGATTTCGCTTTCAAGCTCAAAATGCCTATCGGCAGTTTCCACACCCGGATTGAGCTCGGAACGCCGGGCCAACTTCGCCTCCCGATGCGCCTGCTTGATTTATCGAAGAGCCCCCTTAGGCTTGAAGGGACGGAACACCTTATGCAATTAAGCAACGACGAGATTAAGCGTTACTCCCGCCACCTCATTCTCCCCGAGGTCGGCATGGCCGGCCAAAAGAAAATCTGCTCCACCAGCGTCTTGTGCATCGGTGCCGGTGGACTCGGCTCCCCCATCGCCATGTACCTGGCGGCCGCCGGAATCGGCAAGATCGGCTTGCTCGACTTCGACGCCGTCGATTTTTCCAATCTGCAGCGCCAAATCATCCATTCCACCCAGGATGTCGGCCGGCCCAAAACGGAGTCCGCCAGGGAGACCATCGTCGGCATCAACCCCAACGTCGAGGTGATTCAATACAACACCCGCATGACCAGCGAAAACGCCCTCGACATCATCCGCCCCTACGACATCGTCGTGGACGGCACGGACAATTTTCCCACCCGTTACCTGACCAACGACGCATGCGTGCTGCTGCGTAAGCCCAACGTCTATGGATCCATTTTCCGTTTCGAGGGCCAGGCGAGCGTGTTCGCTCCGCATCTTGGAGGTCCCTGCTACCGCTGCCTCTATCCCGAACCCCCTCCCCCTGGCATGGTGCCCAGTTGCGCCGAGGGCGGCGTCCTCGGCGTTCTCCCCGGCATCGTCGGCTGTATTCAGGCCACCGAAATCCTAAAACTCGCGCTGGGCAAAGGATCCTCCCTGCTCGGACGCCTCCTGCTCTTCAACGCGCTCGACATGAAGTTCCGCGAACTCAAGCTCCGGCGCGACCCCCAATGCCCGCTCTGCAGCGAGAAACCCTCCATCGACAAGCTCATCGATTACGAAGCGTTCTGCGGCATGACCCCCGAAGCAGCTCAACCCGCCGCCAACCCCGACGAAGTCACCGTCCAAGAAATGAAACGCGCGCTGGATCAATTCCAGCTCGGCATCAAAGTCATCGATGTGCGCGAGTCGGACGAACACGAAATCACCCACATCCCGGGCGTCCCCCTGCTCCCCCTGAGCCAGTTGGGAACCCGCTTCACCGAACTCGATCCCAACCAACAACTCTATATCCATTGCAAAAGCGGGGTCCGTTCCCTGAAAGCCTTGCGTTTCCTCCGGGAACAAGGATTCAAATACGTCAAAAGCGTTCGCGGTGGCATTCTCGCCTACGCGGACGAAATTGACCCCTCCATCGCCAGGTATTAGCCCCCCCCCGCTGGCATGAAGGAGCAAATCGCCATCCTGGACTTCGGGTCCCAATACACTCAAGTCATCGCGCGGCGCGTCCGTGAATGCGGAGTCTATTCCGTCATTCACCGCTACGACACCCCCGCGTCCGAACTTCGGAAACTGCCCCTCCGCGGGCTCATTCTCTCCGGTGGCCCCTCGAGCGTCTATGATCCCAAGGCTCCCATGCCGGATCCTGGAATTTTTGAGCTGAACGTCCCCATCCTCGGCATCTGCTACGGAGTCCAGTTGCTCGCTCATTTCCTCGGCGGCAAGGTCGAGCGCGGCACCAAGCGGGAATACGGCAAAGGCACCCTCACCGTCCGCGATCCTCTCAGCCCGCTCTTCCAGAAAGTTTCCCGCACCTCCCAGGCCTGGAATTCACACGGCGACAAACTCACCCGCATCCCCCGGGGCTTCAAAGCGGTCGCCACCACCGACAACTCCGCGTACGCCGCGATCGAGAACCGACCGCGGCATAGGTTCGGCTTGCAGTTCCATCCCGAAGTCGTTCACACCGTCGAAGGCCGGAAAATCCTGTCCAATTTCGTTCGCCTCATCTGCGGATGCTCCCATTCCTGGAACATGCGCGGCTACTTGAAACACGCCGTCCAGGAAATCAAAAACCAGGTCGGTTCCGAACACGTCATTCTCGGGCTCAGCGGCGGAGTCGATTCCAGCGTCGCTGCCGCCCTGCTCCATCACGCCATCGGCGACCAACTCACGTGCATCTTCGTCAATAACGGACTGCTCCGCGCACGCGAGGCTGAAGTCGTCCAGGAAGTCTTCGGACGCCACTTTAAGATCCGGCTTCGCTATGTGAATGCCTCCGATCTCTTCCTTCGGCGTCTCCGCGGCGTGGCGGATCCCGAGAGGAAACGGAAAATCATCGGAAAAACTTTTATCGAAGTTTTCGAGAACGCCGCCCGCAAAGAGCGCAACGCCAAGTTCCTCGCCCAAGGCACTCTTTATCCGGACGTGATCGAAAGCGTGCCGATCGGGGGCAACCCCGCCGCGCTCATCAAGAGCCACCACAACGTCGGAGGATTGCCGAAGCGCATGAAATTGAAGCTGGTCGAACCGCTTCAGCAACTCTTCAAAGACGAAGTGCGCCAACTCGGCATCGAACTGGGCCTGCCCAAGGAAATCGTCTATCGCCAGCCCTTCCCCGGCCCCGGCCTCGCCGTGCGCATTCTCGGCCCCATCACCGCTGAAAAATGCGAACTGCTCCGCAAGGCCGACGCCATCGTGGTCGAGGAGATGAAATCGAGCGGATGGTACTACAAAATCTGGCAGAGCTTCGCCGTGCTCCTGCCCGTTCGCAGCGTGGGCGTCATGGGAGACGAACGCACCTACGACTATACCATCGCCATCCGCGCGGTCGAAAGCCAGGACGGCATGACGGCCGACTGGGTGCCCCTGCCCCCTGAGGTCCTCTCCCGCCTCTCGTCGCGCATCGTGAATGAAGTCAAAGGGGTCAATCGTTGCGTGTTCGACATCACCAGCAAACCCCCGGGCACGATCGAGTGGGAGTAATCACGGCCTATGAGGCGGCGTGACTTCATGCGAAAAACCGGGGCCGCCACGCTCTTCGCCGGACTTCCCGCCGGCCCCGCCAATCCCCGCACCCAACCGCCAACACCACGCCCTCCCCGCCGGAGCTTCCCCCACTCCGAACTCCAGTCCCTCAGCCTCGCTCAAATCCAATCCGCCTTCCGCTCCCGTGCCCTCGGCATCGTCGAACTCACCTCCGCCTACCTCGACCGCATCCGCGCCATCGATCAAACCGGCCCCCGACTCCGCAGCGTGATCGAAGTCAATCCCGACGCGCTCGCCATCGCCAAAGCCCTCGAGAAAGAGCTTCGCCATGGAGCCTCCCGCAGTCCCCTCCACGGTATCCCGATCCTCATCAAGGACAACATCGCCACGCACGACCGGCTGCACACCTCCGCGGGCTCCCTCGCTCTGGCGGACTCCATCGCTTCCGCCGACGCCTTTTTGGTCCGGCGGCTGCGCGATGCGGGAGCCGTCATCCTCGGCAAAACGAATCTCAGCGAATGGGCCAACTTTCGCGGCTCCAATTCCATCAGCGGCTGGAGCGCGCGCGGGGGTCAAACTCGCAATCCCCATTGCCTGGATCGCAGCCCTTCGGGTTCAAGCTCGGGTTCCGCCGCCGCCGCCGCCGCCGCTCTCTGCGCCGCCGCCGTCGGCACCGAAACGGACGGTTCCATCGTTTCACCCGCCAATCATTGCGGCGTCGTCGGTCTCAAACCAACCGTCGGCCTCGTCAGCCGCTCCGGCATCATTCCGATCTCCCACAGCCAGGACACCGCCGGTCCCATGACGCGCTCGGTGGACGATGCCGCCCGCCTGCTCGACGCCCTCCAGGGACAGGACGATCAGGATCCCGCCACGCGCGCCGCAGCCTCATTTTCCGTGAAGGACATGAGCCCACCGTCTCCTGAATCGTTGCGCGGCGCCCGCCTGGGCGTCCTCCGCAGCAGCTTCGGCTTTCACCCGCTTGTCGATGTCGCGGTCGAAAAAGCCCTCCAGATTCTGCAATCCGCGGGCGCCATCCTCATCGATCCCGTCCATCCCCCTGCCCGCTCCGATTTGGGTGATGCCGAGTTCCAAACCATGCTCTATGAATTCAAGGATGGACTGAACCGCTACCTCGCCAGCCTCGGGCCCGGTTCCCGCATCCACAATCTCGAGGAGCTCATCGCTTTCAACGAGGAACATCGGGACCGCGAACTCCCTTTCTTCGGCCAGTCAACGCTTGTCGCAGCTCAAACCAAGGGTCCCCTCACCGAGACGCGCTACCTGGAAGCCCGGAAGAAATGCGTGGCGTGGTCTCGAACCCAAGGACTGGAAGCCATGTTTGAACAACATCGCCTGGATGCCCTCGTTGCCCCCACCGGGGGGCCCGCTCACACGCTGGATCACGTCGCCGGGGATCGCTGGCTCGGCGGCAGTTCCACTCTCTCGGCTGTCTCCGGCTATCCCCACATTACTGTTCCATGCGGACTCGTCTGGGGTTTGCCGGTGGGGCTGTCGTTCATGGGGCTTGCCTGGAGCGAAGCCAAACTCCTGCGCCTGGCCGGCGCTTTCGAGGCCGCCTCGTCGTTTCGCCACCCACCTCGGTATCAACCCACGCTGCAATTTGGCGAACTCATCTGATCCCCGCCGTCAGTGGCTCTTCCGGATGGCTTCCTTCTTCTCTTCGAGCTCGGCTTGGATGGATTTGCGGTCGCTCACCAACTGCTTCTCAAACTGGGTGAACGCTTCGACGTCGCCTTTGGCCATCGCCTTCGCCATCTCGCCCTGCAGGAAAATCTCGCGATCGGCGATGCGCGCCTTGCATTCCGATTCCACTTCGGCCAGGCGCTTCTTCTGTTCCTCCGTCAACTTGACCGTCGGAGCGGATTTGCTCAACCGTTCCATCGCCAATTCATACGCGCTCTTCATAAGGGTCAAGGTTTAATCACAATCGAGGGGAAACTCGAACC
>VHDF01000079.1 GCA_016871495.1 Verrucomicrobiota bacterium
TTCGCGTGAAAATGCCATGGGACAGCAGAATTGAAAAAGTGCCACCCATGAAGTCCTAAAAGTCGTTAGGGGAGATTCAAGAACGCGACCGTTGAAGATGAACGAGTTGTGAAAGCTGAGTTGCGCCTATGGGATGCTTGTGAACTCAGGAATACGATCGTTAATCTGTGCTATGAAGCACTCGCCCGCATGTTTCATGCACGCGACGCCTGAAGAGGGCACCGGGCCTCTAAACATAAAGGCCGGCTCGATTTTAGGCCGCGTGCCCTCGCGCGGCACACGGTCGCGGATTCAAGCTCAGTATGAATGATCCGGGCTGGGAGTCGGGGCTCAAGGCACCTCGGCGTAATTCACGTAACCGATGAACATTTCTTCCCAGCTCTGCTCGCCAAAACGAACCAACGCGTTGGGATCGGGATTGAATCGATTCAGTGTCGAGTTATCGAAGCCGCCATCACAGACCAGGCGGGTGCCAGCGGGCACTTCCTTCGGCACTGCCAGACGATACAATGCCTGCCAATCGAAAAAGTAGCGCGGCACATTGAGGAGCACCTCCTGCGTGCCATCCGGATAAACCAGGGAATAGCGAGCCCGAGAACCACGGTAATGCATGTGCGGACTCAGTTCGTAAATCACCGATTTCCGGGTAAAGGTGCGCGTAGCGCTGATGGGCGAATCCAGGGTTTGAGGCGGGATCGAGATCGCTGTGGTCGAAGCCGCCGTCGTGATCAACTCTGCCGGAGGCTTCGTTTTCGCGAGATAAAGCCCAAGTTGGGTTTGATCCACCACCGACTTTCCCGAAGTCGTATAATGCATCTGGAAGACGATCAGGTCGGACGAGCGAAGTAACTTGCCGGTGCCTTCCGGAAACGGCTTCTGCTCCATGCCCGGCACGTAGCCTGCAAAGAATCCCCCCAAACCACCCCTCAACGCGGCCACTTCGCTGAATCCGCCCTTAAACACCAGACAGTGATGAACCACCGAACGATCCCCCGGTTTCACCACCACCGCACTCAACCACACGTTGGTGGGGAACGGATTCCGCCCCAGCAGATATCGATAATCAACCACACCCTCGGCCGGAATGCTCTGCGGATCGATGCTCATGATCGCATCGGGCGCGCCCAGCGGCCAGTCACGCGCCTTTTCGTCCGGAGGAGGACGTTCCGCCAGCGGGTCACCCTGCCCGTCTTTCGGACATCCCGCGTCAATCCAGGCCACGAGCAGATCAACCGACTCCGGGTCCAAAGCCTTTTTATTGGACAAACTCGCGTAGGCTGGATCGGCATGCCACGGAGGCATGTCCCCGGCCAGCACGGAGGATTTGATCAGTTTGGAAAACTCCTTCAACACCGCGTGATTGGTCATCGACCAGGGCGCAATGTCCCCCGGTTGATGGCATGGCATGCACGACTTCAAGATCAAGGGGGCTACTTCACTCGAGTAACTCGGAACCGCCCGCGGCCGGAGCCCCGAGCCGACTCCCACCGTCGCCATCCGCGCCAAGGAAGCCTGACGCTTCCCCAAAAGTTCGCCGACCGCATCGGAGAAAGGTGTGGACCGGATGACCCGCCCCCCAACATCCACCTCATCCAAAATGGGTCCGCGATAAAACAGCGACCAGTCCAGAGTGGAAATCAAAGCTACCTCCGGCGCCTGGCCCGAACCCAGCGTGCGATGCACGGCGTGGGAAGCATCCTGCATCACCTTGATCGAGGAGGGAAAGGATCGGACCGACCCAGCCAGTGCGCCGCGCTCTTCGGCGGCCGTCGCGGAGAGAATCCACGTAGGAAAGGGAGTCTTACTGGATTGCTGAACGCGGAGGAGTTCCGTGAGATACGGCTGAACAGAAGCCACATCCCTGCCGGCCAAAACCACGGCCACGGCGGGGGAGAGACGCTGGTAGTAAAGTTCGTGAGCGGCCCCAGCGGTATCGATCAATCGAAAATTGCTCACTTCGACAGGCGGGGCTTCCAGCAGCCGTCGCAATCGAAAAAAACGCGATTCAAGCGTTCCGCAAAGCGCATCCACATAACCGCGGGGCGCGCTGGAACTTCGAAATTGCATCAACGTTTCCCACTCCGGCCCATCCGCCAGCCGGGCTCGCCCTTCTAAAATGTATGGGGCGTTCGCGTCCGCCGTGTTCAACCACAACTGAACCTTGTTGCCCAAAGGTGCCGCCCGGAGGGAATCCTCGCGATCCTCCGCCTCAAGACGAGTCAGTCCCAAGCATGCCAAAAGACCTGCCGCCGTTCCCAAACGGCGCAAAACAACGCGATACATCAAGAATTCCATAAAGCACGAAGAATTGAACTTCCCGACTAACTTGGGCATCAATTTAGTCGGGAGGTTGAACACGACAAGACCAACTTAGAACAAATCAGGTCGATGGGCAAACGCCGGATAGGGTTGCGTGGTTCAGACAGAAAGGTCGAGATCGGTAACGGCACCCAGAGATGCCGATTGCACGGCATGAGCGTATTTGGCCAACACACCCCGGCGATACCGTGGCGCCGGCTTCTTCCAGGCCTTCTTGCGCCTTGCCAACTCCCGGGCCGCCACCCCCAACGTCACTTTCCGCTTTTGGGCGTCGATTCGAATCGGGTCGCCATCCTTCACCATCGCCAAAGGCCCACCCACGTAGGCTTCAGGCGTCACATGACCGATCACAAAGCCGTGGCTGCCTCCCGAGAACCGTCCGTCCGTGATCAGCGCCACGTCTTTGCCCAATCCCCGGCCCATGATGGCGCCTGTAGGCCCCAACATTTCGCGCATTCCCGGACCTCCACGAGGTCCCTCGTACCGAATCACCACCACGTCGCCTTTCACCACTCGCCCGGCTAGGATCGCCTTCATCGCAAGCTCCTCGGAATCGAACACGCGAGCGCTCCCTTCAAAGTGCAAGCCTTCCTTGCCCGAAATCTTGGCCACCGCTCCCTCCGGCGCCAGATTTCCATAAAGCACCACCAGGTGGCTGTCCTTCTTGATCGGGCGATCCAGGGGCATCACGATCGTTTGCCCTTGAGGATACGGCTTCACCGGGGCCAGGTTTTCAGCGAGCGTTTTTCCCGTCACGGTCATGCAATCGCCGTGAAGCAAACCCGCTTCGAGGAGCATCTTCATTAACGGCTGAATGCCCCCGATCGCGACCAATTCCGCCATCATGTGCTTGCCGCTCGGCTTCAAATCGGCCAGCACCGGCACGCGCTTGCCCACGCGAGTGAAGTCGTCGATGGACAGCTTGACTTGAGCGGCATGCGCCATCGCCAGGAGATGCAACACCGCGTTGGTCGATCCCCCCAGGGCAATGACCACCGTGATCGCGTTTTCAAAGGCTTTCCGGGTCATGATGTCCCGGGGACGAATGCCCTTCTTCAGCATTTCCACCACTGCCGCACCCGCCCGTCGGCAATCGTCCTTTTTGGCGGGAGACACCGCCGCCTGAGCCGAACTGTTTGGCAAACTCATCCCCAGCGCCTCGATCGCGCTCGCCATGGTGTTGGCGGTGTACATGCCCCCGCACGATCCCGGTCCGGGAATGGCGCAGGACTCGACCTGATGCAATTCCTCGTCGCTGATCTTCCGGTTCGCGTGAGCCCCCACGGCTTCAAAGATGGAAACGATGTCGATATTCTTTCCGTTCAGGCATCCCGGCAGGATCGTGCCGCCATAAACGAAGATGGCCGGACGGTTCATGCGCGCGATGGCGATCAAGCAGCCCGGCATGTTCTTGTCGCATCCGCCAATGGCCACATATCCATCCAATCCCTCCCCTCCCACCACGGTTTCAACCGAATCGGCAATCACCTCCCGGGACACGAGCGAGTATTTCATCCCCTCCGTGCCCATCGATATGCCATCGGATACAGTGATAGTATTGAAAATGATGGCCTTGCCTCCGGCCGCGTTGGCGCCCGTTTCCGCCTCTCGCGCCAGTCCGTCAATATGCATGTTACAGGGAGTCACCATGCTCCAGGTCGAGGCGATGCCGATCATGGGCTTCTTGAAATCCTCGGGTTTGAATCCCACGGCGTAGAGCATGCCGCGGCTGGCAGCGCGGTCCGGACCATCCACGAGAATGCTCGAATGAGGACGCAGAGCGTCGGCCGCTGGACGGGATGATTTCGATTTCTTCATGTTGCGGGCGATGTTGCCCCGGCCCCCTCATCGAGACAAGCCGGCAATCTTCGTGGCGGGAGATTCCAGCGCATCCGCAAGTGGTCAGTGCAAGCAATAAACCTCCCGACTGACTTGATGCTCAAGTTGGTCGGGAGGAGGAAGTGTCGAGAGCGATGTTTTTTGCTCTGCACCAGCCACAGCCCTGCGGTTCAGATCCGAACTCAGTGGACCGTCCGCTCGGACTTCCGCCTTGACGCGGCCTTTTTCGCCTCAAGGAGGGACTCCAAACGAGCGCCACCTTGCCCGAAGATCCAGCAGGTTCTTCTTTGCGTTTTCGTCGGCGATGAGCGCGGTCCGCGGTACGGGACCAAGCTTTTCCGGGGGGAGAAGTTCCGTGCCCTTGTCGAGCGACATGCCTTCGGCATCCATGTCGGGGAACCAGTCGTGCTCCGTCCCGCCGGAGTTGGTTCGATGGAGCCGTCAATCAGGTCCATGACCTCGCCAGAAATAGAGCCTTGGGGATGGACGCCTTCCTCATTCGTGTCGGAGGGAGGTCATCTATGGGCAGAGATGATGCAGGCCATGCCCTTGGCGGACAATTGTCGAACTGTGAAAGCGCACTCTTGAAACGCGTCCTGGGACGTGAGAAAGGAGTTCAACGGTTGTGACCCACGGAACGTAGGGGATGGCTCCTTGCGTTTCTCCCGCTGAGCCTCGCACGCGTCGTTCAGAAATCGCATCCGCCCACTCGCTTGCTCACATCACGCTTCGACTATCCTTTGCCGGAGGAATGCATCGCCCAGCAACCTGTGTCCCGGCGGGAAGCGGCGCGGCTGCTCGCCGTCCACCGCCCCTCCCGTTCTCACGCGCATCGCAACTTCGCCAAACTGCCCGCCCTGCTCCGGCCCGGAGATCTCCTGGTCTTGAACGATTCCAAAGTCATCCCCGCCCGCCTGCACGCCTTCAAACCGAAAACCGGGGGAAAGATTGAACTCCTGCTCTGCCGGGAAAATCAGACCAACGACTGGTGGACCCTGCTCCGACCAGCCAAACGACTCAAGCCCGGGGATCGATTTGAACTGCTCGATCGATCGGGACAGACAGCGGGCATCACCGCCGAGGTCATCGAAAAAAGCCAGGAAGGGCATGTCCGGGTCGGCTTCCAATGCATCCATAACATCGTGAATCAACTGGAAACCTTGGGCGAAGTGCCACTGCCGCCGTATATCCGGCGGGATGAGCAAGGCCCGTGCGCTCAGGATCTCGACCGGTACCAAACCGTCTATGCCGCCCAGGCCGGTTCTCTGGCGGCGCCCACTGCAGGATTGCATTACACGCCCCAGATCCTTGAGGCATTGCGCCAACGAGGCGTCGGCCTCGCCTTCGTCACGCTCCACGTCGGGTTGGGGACATTCGCACCGGTGAAGACGGAACATCTCGAAGACCATGTCATGCACGAGGAACACTTCGAAGTCCCCGCCGCAACCGCCGAGGCCCTTCGCCTCGCCCAATCCGAGAACCGCCGGGTCGTCGCGGCCGGCACCACCTCGCTGCGAGTCCTGGAATCCGAGGCCGCGCAACATGGCGGAGCCTGGAGCGCGCGCCGCGGATCAACACGCTTGTTCCTCCATCCTCCCGCCCCGTTCCAAGTGGTCGGCGCACTGCAAACCAATTTCCACCTGCCCCAATCGACGTTGCTGATGCTGGTCAGTGCGTTCGCCTCGCCCGAACGGGAAGACGGTATCGACTGGATGCTGAATCTCTACCGGGAAGCGGTGAACAACGGTTACCGTTTCTTCAGTTACGGCGACACGATGCTCATCGAGTAAACCGCGGCCAACCCGGACCGAGAACCCACGAAGAACCTCGAGCCGGTTTGGATTCCTGCCTCCTCACCTCGAAGAGGTTGATCCTTCCCCCACCCCGCCGCTTCGGCAGAGCGTTTGGACCGCTGCCAGAGCCGCCGCCGTCCGCGTCTCTACACCTAACTTCACGTAAATATGACTCAGATGAATCTTCACCGTCTTGTCACTCATGCCCAAAATGACGGCAACCTCGGCGTTCGACTTGCCTTGGGCCACCCATAACATCACATCCGCTTCTCGGGGCGTCAGCCCGAGTCCTTCAAGCGGTCCGGCCGACGAAAAATCAGGGCCGGGTTCGAGGCGTCCGGCGGTGGACACGGCCCGTGTCAACCGGGCGCGGATCGCCGCCAGCAATTCCTCGCAGGTCACGGGTTTGCAAAGATAATCATCAGCCCCGAGGTTCATTCCATGGCGGAGGTCCTCCCGCTCACCGCGCGCCGTGAGGAAAACGAAAGGAATCGAAGCCGTCGCGGGATCCGACCGCAATGTCTGCAACACCTCGAACCCATTCCCGTGCGGCATGGAAATGTCACACAAGATCAAATCGGGATGCTCGGAGGACAGCACCGCCAATCCCTCTCTGCCGTTGGAGGCCACCACCACGCGATACCCCTCCAACTCCAGGAGTGTCGCGAAGTTCTCGCGAGTGTCCGCGTCGTCTTCAATCAGGAGCAGCGTGGTCATGGACTAGGTGGAACCTGGGAAATCCGGCGTTGGGGAAGTCACAACACTCTGCCGCACCTCGCCACTGCGAAGGGGCAACCGCAACTGCACGACCGTTCCCTCGCCGACGCGGCTCCTTAATGAGACGCTGCCCCCCAACCCCTCGACGCAACGCTGCACAATGACCAAGCCCAGTCCCGTCCCCGGGATTCCATCGCTGTTGCTGCCGCGATAGAAGCCCGCGAACAGCCGGGATTGATCCCCCTCGGGTATGCCCCGGCCCACATCCGACACCTCCACCTCGAAAGAGGCACCGGAGGTGCGCAGGGCAAGGCTCACCGGCGATCCCGGCGGACTGTATTTAACCGCGTTGTTCAGAAGATTGGTCAGGGCCTGACAGAACAGACTCTCGTCCAAGCCGGCTTCGAACTCAGGCGGATCCGACTCGAGCTCGATGGGGCATCGCGCCTCGGTGGCGGACAGCACATCCGCGACGCAGCGACGCGCCAGCTTGACCGGGGACAGCAGGGCGAGGCGGGGACGCACGTTCTGGTGGTCGAAGCGCGCGAGCAGGAGCACCTGCTCCATCAGTTCGTCCATGCGACGCACGGCCCGGCGCACGGATTGCAATTGAGCCATACGCTTCTCGGCAGACAGCCGGTCGTGATAACGATCCAGCAAGTCGCTCGACGTTTGGATCACACCGAGCGGTGTGCGAAATTCATGACTGACCATGGAGACAAAATTGCTCTTCAACCGCACCAACTCGCGCTCCTGCCCGAGCGCAACCCTCGCTTCCCCCTCCGCCTTCAACCGGGCTTCAACCTCCTGGTGCAGTTCGCGATTCGCCGCCGCCAGAGCGCGAGTCCGATGCCGGACCTGATGCCTCAACGCGATGATCCAGGCGCCGGCCAGAAGGCAAAAACCTAGCGCGGTTTTCAGGAACACCTGCACGGACTCCGGTTTCATGAGTGGCGCGGGCTCGATGATCCGGATTTCCCGGTGGTCTTGGATAAAAATAGAAAGCTCTCCATCGGACACTTGGCGGGGGCGGGCATCGAGGATGCAGACCCCCGCCACCTCAACCCTGCTGCCAAGGGGAAAGAGTCCCAGAGCGTCAGCCCCCGCCTCCAAATGAACATTCACGATTCCCGTGTCCGCCCGAAGAATGATGGCTTCGTAATGCCGTCCTCCGTGAATATGCTTCTCGTGGTTCTCGACTCTTCCCGCGAGCCGAACGCGGCGACCTTCCAAGTCTTCCGTCACGTGGCGTGATCCCAGCACGTCGATGGGCGGGGCAAGAGGGGATCGTCCGAGCGGACGGATCTTGGCCTGATGCAATTCGGGAATGAATTTTCCCGCGCGAGGGTTCCCGGTGACTTCCACCTGATCGCCGGGATTGAACCGGTTTGTGGTGTTGATGAAGACGGCGGCCGCTCCGGTTTCATCCTCCAGAAACACTTTGTTGGTGTGCATATGGTACTGCACCACTCCCACCAATCGCGCGGGCGTCAGGGTAAGGCCATGGGTCATGAGCTCCCGGGCCATGGTGCGCTCCGCCTCCGACGCCGTCTTGCTGTTCCGAATCTCGAGCGGACGCGCCAGCAAGGTTTCGAGCACGGAAGTCGTGTTGGTGTGACCGTGCCGGTCATAAAAACTGGCGGTGCTCACGACGAAGGTTTGCACGTCCGGCACGATCAGACTCAATCCCGTGAATTGGTTGTTCGCATTCGTCCTTGCGCGCCCCACCCCAAGCATCGACACCATCCGTCCCACCATGTCCTCCGCCGCCGGAGCCGCGTTCGTCGACATGAGCACAAATGGAAAATGCCGCTTGCTCACCGCCACTTCCCCTTCGATTCGATTTTCGACGGCTTGAGCCTGTCGAATCACTCCCCAGACACGCATCCACTGGCAATCCAGCGAGGCGTTGAGCATTTCCCGGGCGTCCGGATACATGGGCTGGAGACGAGAGCCCGCCCCGAGGATTTGCAACGATTGAGCGCGAATTTCGGGAGAAAAGGAAGTGTCCGTCACCCCGGCGACCCGCACGCGTTGCCTCAAGGAAAACCTCGTTTCACCGCTGGCCGCCGCGGCGCCCCGCACGCGAATGCCGCCCGTGAGGTCCTGCAAAGAGAGCGCGTCGTCCCGGGGGCCATACACGGTGACCAGCCCCTCCAATTCGACCGGATGCCCGCGCCGCGCCTCCTCGAGAGTCAGCGCCAACACCTCCCGGGCGGAGCGCAACGATTCTGCCTGGCCGTGTTCGATCATCATCGAGGCACACACGATCGCCAACCAGCGTTGCCCTCTGCGCGCGCCGCATTCCACAGATCAATCCTGGAGGCATAAGGGCATGGAAACTCAAGCAGGATGTTGGACCGTTTACACCATCAAGCCAAGATCCGTCTTTCCGAAGAGCTCAAGATTGGAATAAAGATTCAGAAAAACCGAGGGTAGATCGGCTTCGGCGACTCCGAGCCAGCGTGCCAATGTCGCACCCAACTGCTCGGTGGACGTCGACGGAATGAGCGTGCCGCGCGTTCCCGAATCATCCGGCCCTCGGAGGCTCAAGTTCGGAAATGTTCCGTGAACGCGTCCGCCCAGCACCGCCCCGCCGAGCAGGAGTTGATGATTACCCCAGCCATGGTCACTGCCGGATCCGCTGGGTTGGAGAGAGCGTCCGAAGTCGGATGAGGTGAAAGAGGTGACTTGATTTTCCACCCCCATCTCGTCCTTCAACGCCTTGTAAAAGGCGGCCAATCCTTCAGAGACTTGGCGAAGCAAATCCCAATGCTGCCAGCTTTGCGTGCCGTGGGTGTCGAATCCGCCGAGCGAGCAGAAAAAGACCTACCGCTTCACTCCGGTTACTCCGCGGAGTTTGATGAGTTTGGCCACTTGCCTGAGTTGATCGCTCAGCATGCCGCCGGGAAAAGGAGTGGTGACGGTGGCGGATCCGCCTTTCAGCAAAGCGTTCAAGTCAAGCGCGTCCTGGCGCACCTTATTCGCGGCCTGCACCAGCGCGAGGCTACTGTCGAACTGCAGAACCTGCTGCATGCCGGTCCGCCGCGCGATCCCGGCACTCGCCGGCCAAAGCCCCAACCCGCTCGGATCGAGGTCGAACCCGGGCAGCAGGCTGGCGGATTGAACCACGTTTCCGGTGCAAAAGAGCGCGGGTCCGGCGGTGGAGACCGCGGCGGGAAAAGTCGTTCCGCCGTTGAGCGGATGGACGGCATCGGCCGCGCGGGCACCCCATCCTGTTCCCGCCGAGGTCGAAGGCACACCCGCCTGCATTTGCTGGATCTGGTCGGAATGGGAGAAAAGATTCGTGGGAACCGGCGAGAGATGGTTGAGGAACTCATGCCGCGTTACCGGGCGCACCAGCATGCCCACGTTGGCCAGCACGGCCAGCTTGCCCTGGCTCCAAAGCGGATGAATCGCGGCCAACCCGGGATTGAATCCATAAGGTGTCCCCTGCGGGGTTTCGACCGGGAGCAGCGCCCCGTTGCCATCGGGCAACGCCAGGGATCCTCGCGCGGCGCGATAAGCGTCGAACGAACCTTGTTCCAAAGGAACCACCGTATTGTGTCCGTCATTGCCGCCCACCAGGAAGACGCAGACCAGGGCTTTGTAATCCGGCGGACTGGCCTGCGAGAGGGCGTTCATCCAGCCAAACCTTGAAAGCATGGTCATGGCACCCAGCGATTTCAGGAGGGCACGGCGGGAGATGGGATGAGAATGCATAATCAGGTGATTGTTGAATCCGGCTAATATTGGACCGCGAATTGTCCACTCAGGGCGGTAAGGTAGAGCACGGTCTCGATGCGTGTGCGCGCGTCGTAGCCGGGCGTGGCGGCGTCGATCAGAACCTGTTTCATGCCGGCGGGCATGCGTCCGCGCAACAATCGTTGGTTCGCCAACTCGACCAAACCCGGCATGTCATTCCCGAACGGCTGGTAAGGGGAAAGGTCGATGCTGAAGTCCCCGGCTCCAGAGTTGAGAATGTAGTGAAAGAGATTGCCGCGGAGCACCGATTCCGTCGGGGTGTAGATCTGAAACTCCGGCCCGAACAGCGGACTCCTCGGCACGCGATGCAACGGCGAAAACCAGCTGAAAACCGACGGAGGATTCAATGGGGATTGCGCCATGTAAGCGAACAGATAGGTGAGCTGCTGGTGGGGATTGAACTGGCCGTTGAGAGCGCGCAAAAACCCGCTCACCTGAAGCAGCGGCTCCTTCAACCGGCCGAAATCGGAGGGTGGCGACTCCGGCCGGGCCTCCTCGTCCAGCAGGATCGCTCTCACCACTTCCCTCAAGTTTCCGCCGGTGTTCTGGAAAACCTGAGCCACCCGCGTCACGTAGGCACCGCTCGGATTGCTCGCCACCAAACTGCGAATCAGGCGCAGCGAGATGAAAGGCGCCGTGTTCGGATGATTCATCAGCAACGTGAGAACACTCTTCAAGTCCTGCTCCACGGTCTGACCCGCCGGGATGACTTCACCGAGCACCGTTTTTGAACCGGTGGCATGAAGCGCAGGACGCGTTTCCATCGGTGCCCCGTGGTATTCGTGGTTCTGGCTGAAGGCGATTCCTCCCGGAGGTGTGGCATAGGTCCATCCCGTCAATGCCAGGGAAAGCTGAGCCACGTCCTCCTGGGTGTAAGTGGAAACAGGAGATCCGCCAGGTCCGAGGTCCTGCGTGCCATCAGGCTTCAGTTTCCAGAGTCCAATCGTAAACAACTGGAGCAATTCGCGAGCGAAATTCTCGTTGGCGCCGCCTCCGATCCCGGGCTTGGTGGAGTTCGCCAAATCGAGGTACTTGCCCATCGAAGAACTGCGGGTCACATCGCGCAGCAAGTCCTTGTAATTTCCGAACGCGTGCAAGCTGAGCGCTCGCATCCACGGCAGCATGGCATCCGCGTAAACCTGCTTGTTGGCCGACACCACGAGGATCTGGCTCAGGGCATAAATCACCCTCTGGCGCAGCTGGTCGGGCGCGGCCGTGTAATGATGCAAGATCCATTGTTGCAGCGCTCCCACCGAGTTGCCTGAAGGCGTGGGGATGGTCGAGGCTGGCAGGGAAAACTGCCAATCCAAGTGCCCGGGGATGCCCAGGGACTGCACCTGGGCAATCGACGTGTCATGGGGGCCAAAGGAGGATTGCTCGAGATAGCGCGCCACGGCGAGCGAGGGCAGGGCGGAAGGGGGCGCCACAAGCTGAACCGTCGCTTCGCCATAAGCACTCGGGTGTGCCGCGGACGACGCGCGCACCTTCAGTTGGGCCGGCGACGGAAGCAGTGCCGGTGCCATGTAGTTTCCAAGGGCATCGATCACCCCGTTGACGCTGCCCCCGACCACGGACCACACCACGGCGGTGTTGGCACTGCCGGTAACCGTGGCCGCAAAGGACTGGGTTTGCCCCAAGAGAACCGTGGCTGATCCTGGAGACACGCTTACCGTAACCGAAGCCGCCTGCACAGCGGCGTTGACCGAGTTTCCTTTGACAGCACCTGGGCCTGGGTGGCGCACCGCAAACGCGATGGTTCCCGCACTCGATGCCATGCCGGTGGCCGTCAATCGGGTCTTGGAGACATAGGTCGTCGGCAAATCCATGCCGTTGGCCGTGACCACGGAATCCGCCGCGAAATTGTTTCCGTTCAGACTGATCGAGAAGCTGCCGGTTTGAAGGCTCGAGGGCGAAATACTCCACAACCAAGGATAGGGCCTCGTGACGGTGAGCGAGGTTGATGCTGTGGTGGCAGGAAACGCGGTACTGCGCGCCGTGATGGTCAGCACGCTGTTCATGGGCGCTGCGGAGGGAGCTCGATAGAGTCCGGAAGCGGAGATCGTTCCCAAAGTCACATCCCCGCCGGGGATGCCATTGACAAGCCATTCGACGTTATTGGGGGTGATGGGAACATAAGCTCCAAAGGACTTGGTGCCTCCGATCTCCACCGTCGAGTTCCGTGGCCAAAGATCAATGGCCCCATAAACTTGAGCCTGGCTGGCAAAGGTCCCTCCCCAGGCGAGGAGGATCGTGGCCAACGCGACGAGCCCGCGAGCCGTGGGAACGATGAGTCGGGAGGGGTATTTGGATTTCATGTCGCTCGAGTTGTGTGCTTCCTTTCCCCCATCGAATCACAATGCGGCAAATGGCACCATAGGCCGAAAGGACTACCCCGCACTCATCGGACCTGTTCCGCGGAAGAGGCAGGTTAGGAGCAGCAGAAGTCATCGACGACGCCGTCGCCGATGGCGCGACCCAAGCGATGCTCGAACCGTGGGTGGTAATCCGGGCCTGAGGAGAATCAAAGCCCGTTACGGGACCAGAACAGGATGATCCCTCGGTCCTTCTCTGGTTTCAGCGAATCTCAAACGAAATCTCGTTGCGGCCAGGAACGGAGTTACGATCGACCTTCTCAAAAACATCCACTTCAAAAGCCTTTCCCACATTGTTCCCCGCGAGATCCTCAAGAATCGACGGAACCCGAATCACCCCGCACCCGGCCAACCAAGGTTGATCGGGAATCCACCGCCATTCGGACTCCAACGCATGCAATTCCGCTCGTCCGGCGATTTCCGCATTCCCCGCCCTCCGGATGGATAGCAGCCTTCCGGCCAAACCGAAGTCGAGAGGTTCGCCAAATCGCACCACAAGCGGATCCCTCGTTCCGGCTCGAGGGGTCGCGAGGCGCCACGTCAATGGGTCGATTGGAGTGCGATCCGGGGGGGCCACCCGGAACGTCTTCAAGGCCGGAGCAGCCAGCGGCCGTCCTTGCGCGTCGGGCCACTTCGAATCGATGCGCAGACTGTAACGCCGCCCCGCCTTGATGGCAGGCCCCACCTCTTCCAACGGTTTCACGCCGCGCTTGATCCGGCCCGGATCGATGAAGAGCGTCAGCCGCGTCTGCGCGGCATCCCACAGTTCCTCGTCGATTTCCAAGAAGGGGATCTCCACCGTTTTCCCCCATTCGTCGCGGAGTTCGATAAAATCATAAATGTGTCCGCGGGACATGGAACCCGAGAACACGAGGTAAAACTTCAGCAGGTTCTCGGGCAAAACCTCGGAACTCGGATAAATCGAAAGCACGCGCGTCGGCGGTCCCTCAGGGTGATTCGGAATGGATAGGGTCGCCCTGACGGGGAGCAGATCCCCGGCGCGAAAGACCGCCTCATACCGGAGCCCCGGTTCGAGCGCGTAGTCAGGTTCGAAGCGCAAATAAGCCTTTTCGGGTGCAAAATCGAACCGCCCTCCCATCGCCGGCACATCCAACGCCTTCAGGAGGTCTTTGGGAACCACCCGAACGGAAAGCCACCGTTCCGGCTCGATCCCCTGGTCCCTCTCCGACTTCAAACGCGCCCACATCTCTGCCCCAAGCCCCGATACTTCCACCCGGTAGTTGGACGGAGAACCAGGCAGGGGCTGCCAGGTTAGCACAGGCTTGTCCTCTGCCCACAACACGGTCGCGATGGACAGTCCCGTCCAAAGAACAAGCAGACGCTTCACGATTCCCCTCAGGCAAACGTTCAAAGCGAATACGACTGGTTGATCAACCAAGCCGCGCGCCCAGGGATCATGGCGTCCCGTGCCAACAGGGCGCCGTGCCCCGGATCGATGAATAGCCATCACGTCGGCTCAGGGCAGCGGCAAAGAATCCAGATCAAGCGCTCCCCCCTCAGCCTTCCGCAAGACCAAGGCCTGAGAAGCGTCGAAACGATCGAGTTGATCGACCCCCTTCCATGCCTCGATGGTTTCATAGGCCAGTCCCTGCTTGTCGGCCACACGACTCGTGATGCTCTCCGATTTCGCGATGTCCGTAGTGTCGATTTTCATGATTCCGCGGCTGGAATTGGCCAGCAGCAAGTAATCTTTGCCCCCCTTGTGGTAGGCAATCATGTCGAGCGGACGGTTGCGGTTGCCCAACTCCGCGATGGTCTTGCCGCGAATCTTCGCCCCTGGCTGAAGTTCCTTCAGCGGGAATTGCACCAAGGGCGTGCAAGTGTAGGCGGCCAGCAGGTGGTCCTCGCCCTCGACCTTGAACTGCACAAACGTGCGAATGGGGGATCGCGTCTCGAACGCTCCGTGAGCGCCATGGTAGATTTCCACAGATGTTCCTTTGCCCGCCGTTTGGAATGGAAAAGGCAAGGCCCGCAGCGTTGAAGCGAATTCCTCGTTCGAAAGGCCCGCCACCACCACCCGTCCATCCACAAAGGCCAGGTCCGTGATCGACTCGAGCCGGGGATTGCTCTGACGCTGACCCTGTCCAACCATGGCATCCGCCGGAGGATTCGGCAGAGTCGCGCGCGAATGTTTCACATTCTCGAGCGAAACGGCCTCGATGCGTCCCTCGTGATGAACCCTGACCAGCACCGCCGAAGCCTCTGGTCCGCGCCCCCGGGAAACCGCGACGTACACCTTTCGCGAAATGGGATTCACCGCCAGATCGTTGATCAGAACTTGTTCGGCCTCCGTCCCGAGCAAACCGGCGATTTTCTGATTCAGCCCTTTGACGTGGACCTGGGCTGATGCAGGAGCAGGCACACGGTCCTGGGTGTCCAGTGCCACAAGGGCGGCAGATTTGGCGTCCGCCATCAGGAGCACCCCGTCAGGCCCGAAGGCCAATGGCCCGATGCTCTTGAGTTCGACTTTGCCCGAAACCATGCCTTCCGTCCAAGAGGCACCCACCGCGGCAATAGCCAGGAAGCTCCCGGCCAGCAATGAGAAGTACTTTTTCATAGAATCAACTGGAATTGGATCCAGAGCTGCGGAGGACCCCGAACCAGGAGTCAGGCGGTTCCGGATTGAAAAGCAGCATCCGCTTCCAACCGAAACCGTCAAGCCTGGGATCCAGGAGTCCTCAAGAATTCTCGCGAAAATAGCCGCTCAGCCAGAACTTCCTGTCTCATGACCTCCAACAAACAGCGGCTGGACTGCCTCTAAAGTGGCCCCCACCATTCTCGTTTCGCCTGGGTATCGAAATCCCATTGAAACCCGCGCCTCTTTTTCGCAACGTCTGGCATGTCCTTTCCCCACGGAACCGATGCCGGACTTGACTCCGTCAAAGCAACCCCGCTTGGGGACAGGTTTGCCTGGAATCGACGCGCTTTCCTGCACGCGGCGGGATGGGCGTCCCTGGGTGGCCTGGGAGTTTCCAGTCTTTCAGCCCAGCAAACCGGCCCTTCCGCCCGCCGACCCCGGCCTTGCCTGACGCCCGGCTCGATCGGAGTCGAGGGGAAGCAAATGGAGGTCATGGAAATGGCGGTTCGCCACGGTTTCGAGGCTGTCGAGCCGTTCCCCGGTTTCCTGGCAGGCAAGAAGTCGGATTTGGGAGAGGTGCGTCAGGTCATGAAACGCCACGGCTTGACCTGGGGTGCGTCTGGGCTTTCCGTGGATTTCCGCAAAGACGACAACGTCTTCAGGCAAGGGATGAAGGGACTCCCGCGGTTGGCGCAAGCCCTCCAGGAATTCGAAGCCACTCGAGTCGGCACCTGGATATCCCCCAGCCACGCCACCCTGCCCTACCTCCAGAATTTCAAACTCCACGCCACCCGGCTCCGGGAAATCGCCAGCCTTCTGAAAGATCACGGCCTCCGCCTCGGCCTCGAGTATGTGGGAACCCACACGTTGCTGGTCCGTCAGCGTTATCCATTCGTTCACACCCTGGCGGAAACCCAGGATTTGATCGGTGAAATCGGCACGGGCAACGTCGGTGTGGTGCTCGACACGTGGCACTGGTGGCAGGCGGAGGACACTCCAGCCGACATCGAATCACTCAAGGCCGAGGATATCGTCTCGGTCGATTTGAATGACGCGCCGGCCGGAATTGAGAAGCGATCCCAACTCGACCATCAACGCGAATTGCCCGGCGCCACCGGCGTCATCGACGTGGCGCCCTTCCTGAGGGCGCTCGCCAAAATCGGATACGACGGCCCGGTTCGACCAGAGCCCTTCAACAAGGTTCTCAACGCCCTCCCCAACGAATCCGCGCTGGAAGCCACCGCTCGGGCGATGAAGAAAACCCTGGCTCTCGCGGGCTCATTCTGACGTGACCTTGCTGCCCGTCCTACGTCCGTTTCTGTTTCCCCTCTGCCTGGCCGCCTTCGTGGGCTCGGCGATGGCTCAACCCTCCTGGTTTGGACGCTGGGGCGGGCTGGACCTCAAAGACCTGATCGTGCCGCTCATTCAGGTGATCACCTTTGGCATGGGCACGACATTGAGCCCCGCGGACTTCACCAGGATTTTGAAGCAGCCTGGGCCCATTCTGATCGGTTTCGTGCTCCAGTTTAGCGCGATGCCTCTCGTCGGTTATGCCATCGCCACGGGGATGGCTTTCGAGCCTGAAGTCGCCGCAGGAATCGTTCTCATCGGTTCCGTGTCCGGAGGCGTGGCTTCCAACCTCATTACTTATCTGGCCGGTGGGAATGTGGCTTTGTCCGTCACCATGACGGCCTGTTCAACCCTGGCCGCGCCCTTTGCCACGCCCGCATTGATGAAATTGCTCGCGGGCCGCCTGGTTCCCATCGACGCCTCCGGCATGATGGTCGAGATCTGCAACATGATCCTGGTTCCCATCGTGACCGGCCTGGCCGCCCACGAAATGCTTTACGGACGCCGCGCGATTTGGAAGAGCGGTTCGACTCTCGCAACTGTTACTGCCCTCGCCGTCGGACTCGCCGCCGCCTCGGGTTCGCTTCCCGTGCCCCTGGCGCTGCGCAAAGGGTTGATCATTGGCTTTCTCCTCCTCGGCCTGGTCGCTCTGACCAAGTGGATCGTGGAAATCATCCTGAAACGGGAGGGGAACTGGATGGACGCGGCACTCAGTTTCTTTTCCATGCTTGGCATTTGCATCATCGTGGCCATCATCACCGCGCGTTCGCGCGACAAGTTGATCGAAGTGGGACCCAAGTTGCTTCTCGCCGTCATTCTGCACAATGCCATCGGATTTTGGCTGGGCTACGGCGGCGCCCGCCTGGCGCGACTGGATGAACGTACCGCTCGGACCGTCTCCATCGAAGTCGGCATGCAGAATGGCGGCATGGCTTCCGCACTGGCCATGGGCGTCATGAACAGCCCGGCCGCCGCCCTGGCCGCCGCCATCTTTGGACCTTACATGAATGTCTCCGGCGCTTTGTTGGCCACTTGGTGGAAACGCAACCCGCCAAAAGATCTCCCACCGGAATCCTCAACTCCGTCGCGATGAAGAAAACCAAGCGTCCCACCGCCGCTAAAACGCGCTCGACCCGCCCACGCCGTCAAACCCCGGCCCGAAAACCGGCCCGGCCAAAGCGTCGAATTCCGGTCGCCCCCAAACCAACCCAGTCAGGACCCATCCCCGCCATTCTCCTTGAAGGCGATGACTGGCCATGGGCGATTCCGGCTGAAAATCCCGTCCCTCAAGCCGCTGAAATCGAGGCGCCGGTCGTCACAGACCCCCCCTCCCTCTCCTCCGTCTCACTCCAGCTTGCCTCTGATGTTTCAGAAGATTCCGATCCCCCAGCCCCAGCCGCCTCCCCCTCCGATGTGAGCGCCTTGGCGCCAGTCGATGCTTTACCGCCTTCCCCCGCCCCCGAGCCTTTGAGGATCGAAGTCGCGCCAGAGTTGGGCTCCACCCTCTGGCTCGCCGCGGTTGAACCCCGCAAACTCCACGCGAGTTGGACCCTTGACCCGGCCGGCTCAAAGCAGGCGGAAGTCTCCGCGATCTTCCTGCATGTTTGGCGCTTTTCCCCCGGAACCGAATTCGACACCCTCGTGGAAGTCTCTGGATCCGCCTCGCACCAATTCATCGAGGTGCCTTTCGCGGACTCAGATTATCGGGCCGAACTGGGCTGCTTTGAAGCCTCCGGCATTTGGCGGCCAATGGCCCTTTCGGACCCCGTCCGAACATTTCGTTCCCCGGTCCAAGAAGACCCTCCCTCGGAGTTGGAACGTCTTGCGGCACCAGGATTGCCCGATTCGTCATCACCCTGCACCGAGACGGTGGTGCCCCCTTCAGAACCTCCGGCACTGCCCCACCCCCGATCGCAAGATCCTGTCGAAAACCCGATCACGACGGACGGAGATGCCGCCACGCCTCAGCCTTCTTCTCTCCCCAGCAGCGGAACAATCGGCAACGCAGTGCACCAGCACGCTTCAAGTCCTTCGCCAAGCAGCCTTAGCCTCCAGGAAGAATCGAGCCCGGAATCGCCTCGATCCTTCTGGTTCCGCACCGAGGTTGAGTTGGTCGTGTACGGCGCGACCGAACCGGGAGCCAGCCTCGATCTCGCGGGAATGCATATTCCTCTCCGGCCCGATGGCACCTTTACCGCTCGCCTGGCCTTTCCCGATGGACAACACCATCTGCCTGTCCGAGCCACTTCACCCGATGGCAAAGACACCCGCCTCATTCAGTTCGAACTGCAACGTCAAACACGATGAGGCTTGAATCATGCCGCTCTGAACTCTACCCGCGCTTGAACGCTGGCCACCCCATGAAAACTCCGGTTTCAACGAGCCGTTTACGTTGTGAGTCCTTCGTCCGGGTCATGGCCGCAATCTTTCTGTCGATCGCGTCCAACCACCCACCGGCGACCCATGGAGCCTTGCCGTCGACGATGCTGCCCCCGGGCACCCTCATCCACGCCGATCTTGAGTATGCCCGCGTCGAGAACACTTCGTTGAAGTTGGACCTCTACTGTCCTCCTCGCGGCAAGGAGCGGCCGCCGCTCTTGGTCTGGATCCACGGTGGCGCATGGCAATCGGGCAGCAAGGAGGAACCCAGCCCCGCCCTCAAGCTCTTGCCGCAGGGATACGCCGTGGCCCATGTGCAATACCGCCTCAGTTCCCAGGCCCTATGGCCCGCTCAAATGGAGGACTGCGCCGCTGCCATCGGCTATCTACGCGAGCGCGGCCGGGAGTTTCATTTTGACGAGCAACGCATCGCGGTCTGGGGATCCAGTGCCGGAGGTCACTTAGCCGCGATGTTGGGCGCACGCACTGCCCTGGCCCTGAGCGCCGATCCGCAAGCCCCCTTCAAACCCGGCTGGACCGGAGTCCAAGCCGTGGTGGATTGGTTCGGGCCGACCGACTTTTTGCAGATGGACAAAGCCGGCAGCAGCATCCGTCACAACGCGGCGGATTCTCCGGAGTCCAGGCTCATCGGCGGTGCCATTCCAGACCACCCCGACCGCACCGCCCAGGCCAATCCGATCCATCACCTCTCGCGGCGCAAACCGGGCACCGTGCCGCCTTTTCTCATCATGCATGGCACGAAGGACAACCTGGTTCCCTTTCATCAAAGCGAGTTGTTGCGCGACGCGCTGCGCGGCGAAGAGCTGACGTTTGTGCCTGTGCCCGAGGCTGGACATGGTTTTCAAGGAGATGAACCGTTGGAAACGGTTCGTGGGTTCCTGGCCCGAACGCTGCTGGACCCCAATCGCTGGCCTTCGCGTAGCCGGGGAGCCGCACGCCCTTACGGAATCTTCTCGAAGTCCAACTTGGCGGCTTGGTGCATCGTTCCCTTTGACGCGCGCAAGCGGGGGCCGGAAGAGCGGGCGGCCATGCTCGAGAATCTGGGATTTCGACTTTTCGCCTATGACTACAGGGCGGAACACATTCCGACTTTCGATCAAGAGCTCGAATCCTGTGCCCGCCGCGGCGTGAAGCTTTCAGCGTGGTGGTTTCCCGGTGCGTTGAACGAGGAGGCGCGAACCATTCTAAACGCCCTCTCCAGACATGGCACGAGAGCCCAGCTCTGGATCACGGGAGGGGGCAGTCCGGCCCGCAACGAGGAGGACCAGCGCCGAAGAGTCGGGGACGAAGCCCGCCGAATCGAGCCGATCGCCAAGGCTGCCGCCGAGATGGGCTGCACGATTGGGCTCTACAATCACGGAGGCTGGTTTGGGGAACCAGAAAACCAAATCGCCATCATCGAACACTTGGCGTCTCGAGGCGTGGCCAATGTGGGGATTGTTTACAACCAACACCACGGCCACGACCATCTCGACCGCTTCGAAAGCATGCTGGCGAAAATGAAACCCCACCTCATCGCGCTCAACCTCAACGGCATGGATGACCGGGGAGACCGCATGGGACGCAAGATCCTTCCCCTGGGCCAGGGCGCTCGCGATCTGGAAATGCTCCGAATCATCGAGCGCAGCGGCTGGCGCGGCCCGATTGGCCTTCTCAATCACACCGATGAGGATGCCGAAGCCAGGCTCTTGGACAACCTCGAAGGTTTGGAATGGCTGACCGGAATCGCGGCCGGACGGGATCGGCCCAAGCCCGTTCCCAGGTCCTGGAAGCCTGCTTCAAATTGAGCTCCCCCGTCGGGCGGTCGATGGAGGCCCCTCGATCTCGATGTGTTCAGGTTCAAGTATCGCGGCATGCAGCCGTTCCGGATCGCTGCTCATTCCCTTGCGCTATTTCTCCTTGAGCTCGATCTCGCCCTTCCAGGCTTCCGACGGAGGTTCCTCGAGATAGTCTTCCACGTATTTCATGAGGAACTTTGCGGGTCCATCCTCGGGTCTCGCTTCCAGTAACTTCAGAAGGGAATCGCGCGCCTCCGCGAACCGGCGCTCCGTAAAGGCCACTCGCGCCTGCTCATACAGAAGTCGCCACAACTCGGTGTCTTTCTCCTTCCCCGCCTCATCGATCAATTCGTACACATCCACCGCGCGCTTCTCGAAGCCCTTCAATCGAAACCGCCCCGCGTAGCGCGTGACGAACTTGCCCCTTACTTTGCTTTCGATGTCCCCGGTGAGCAGCACGTCCGTCCCCAGGAATTTGTTCAAGCCCTCCATGCGGGAGGCCAGATTGATGTTCTCGCCAAACATCGTGTAGTCCACCCGGCGGCGGCCACCGAAATTCCCCACGTCGGCCAGCCCGCTATGGAGCCCGATGCGCGTGCGCACATCGAGCCCTGGAAACCGGGATTTCACGGCCTCCAGCGCGGACCGCTCGTTGCGAAGCTTCAGCGCCCCCCGGCAGGCAAGCTCATGATGATTGGCCTGGGCCTCGGGCGCGTTCCACACTGCGAAAATGGCGTCCCCGATAAACTTCACCACCGTGCCGTCGGTCGGGTCCAGACAGTTCTCCAGAGCCTTGTCGAAGTAGCTGTTCATCAAGTCCGCCAGCTCATTGGAAGGCATGCCCTCGGAAAACGTGGTGAAATTCGCGATGTCGCTGAAGAGCACACTGACTTCCTGCTTGTGCGCGCCAGGCTTCAACATCGATCGCTCCCCCGACTTGGCGATCTGGGCTGCCCGCTTGGGGGAGACATACATCGCCACCGACTGTTCCATCAGACGCTTTTGCACGTAGAGCGTGACGGAATTGTAAACCAGGGACCAAAAAAGCGCCGCGGGAATCTGAATCTTCACGATCACCATCCAGGGAAACCACATCTGAATGCGGGTAAATGTCAGGTAGGCCAGCGCGGCGACACCCACCGCCGCCACCAAGGCCACAAAGGTGGCGGCCAGCGGACGCATCCCCGCCAGAAAGATCCCAAGCGCCATTCCCATCAAAACAATCAGCGCCCCCTCGTAGATTTTCGGCATCCGCGAAATCCAATCGCCACGCAGCAAGTTGAGATACTGCGTGGCGTGAATCTCCACTCCCGGCATGAACTTGCTAATAGGACTCCAGTAAGAGAATGGGCTGATATACTCGTCTTTTCGCTGGCCTGGCCTGAAGGTCACGATGCGCTCCCCTACGAAAACCACTTTGCCCGTAAAGAACCCCGGAGGCACTTGGTCCGGCACGTCCTGAATCACCTTGTAAAAGCTGACGAAGGGCACGTGACCGGGAAATCCATAAAAATTGATGTAGCGCCGTTCCTGCGCCGCAGTTGCCCCACGAACGGAGCTGATTCTCATGACCTTGGCCATGGCCCAACTCAAACTATAAACCCCCTCGGTGTCCGCGCCGGGAAACAATTCCCTCACGAAAAGATCGTCATCCGGCTGCATCTCCGATAAACCCAGCTGCTCGATCTGGTCAAAAAACCCATCGTTGGGAGGCTTGACGGTTCGCAGTTTTTTCCCCGGTTCCGGAGTGGTCCAATCCGCCGCGATCACGTAGTTGGTAAATCCCTTCAAGCCTCGAGCAAAGTCTTCATCGATGGACGCATCCCGGCTCGAGTCAGAAAACACAATATCGAACACCACCCCCGCCGCTCGCTCCTCCATCAGCCGTTTCATCAGCTGCGTGAAAAACTCCCGCTTCCAGGGTTCGAGATACGGCTGCTTCAGACTCTCGAAGGAAGTATCGTCGAGATAGACAACCACGACCTCTTCCTGGGAAAGCGGAATCGTCCCCCGCATGGGAAACAGCAGATCGTAGCTTTCGCGGACCGTGGCCAGCCCAAAGCTGTTCGGGAGAAAAAAAAGTCCAGGATCCAAATGAATCACCCCCAGGATGGTCGCCAATAATGCTCCGACGAGTCCGCTCAGGCCGTGACGGCCCAACTTCTTGACGAGGCGCCGGCCCGCCGCCCGAGCTTGCTCGCTCAGCAACTCCGACTCCCGATGGGGACTGGAATCCGCCATAAATCCGGGTTCCGGGCTAGGAAATCTCCTTTCCCTTTTTCGGCGCGGCGGCGGAATTCTTGATCGCCCACTGTTCGCCGAGGAAAAGCGTCATGAAAATCAAGTAGATCCCGAAGGCACCCCAAGCGGCCCCCTTCGCCAGCATCATCCTATTCGCGCCCGCCAAAAAACAGCCCAAGGCCATGAAGACCCACACCACGGAGTGCCCCCACCGAAGCATCCAACCGCGAAAAGGATCGCGCGGCGGCAGCGCCAAAGAGGGGCGTCAAGGGTGGCACATGCCTCGTTCAATGATGCTGATGGTCGCCGCCCGCGCCCGCCACCTTCACCTCGGGATTCGATCGCAGGTAACCCTCCACGTCCTTCGTCACGACC
>VHDF01000080.1 GCA_016871495.1 Verrucomicrobiota bacterium
CAGTCAGGCGGATGGTTCGTTCAAAGAAAAAGTGGATTACGAAGGCAGCCTCGAACGGCTCGCGGACGTGAATGGAGACGGCCCAATGGACATGGTGATGCGTTTGGGAACCAGCCTGACCGTCCGGCTCGGGCGCGCCGACGGCACGTTCGGTGACGCCATCCCCTCCGCATTGCCGGCCAACGTCACGCCCGGCTCCGGCGATGTCGCGACCGCCGACTTCGACGGCGACGGACGCCCCGATCTCGTCGTGAGGAGCAACTCCAATTTCATCAGCAACCGCGGACAGGCTTGGCAGCGGTTGACCGTGTTCCTCGGCCGCGGCAAGGGCCGCTTCGACGCCGGCACCACCATCCGAGGCGGCGGATTCCTCGGCCCGATCACGATCGCCCACCTCAACGGCGATCAGCTCCCGGACCTCCTGGTGGGCAATTCCATCGATTTCTGGGTCACCGTTCTCTTGAACGAAGGCCCGATCGCGGGGAACGCAAATCGTCTGGACCTCGCCCTGCCCGCCGCCGCCGCAGGCTACGAAATCCAATCCAGCACCAATCCAGGCGGCCCCTGGACAGCGATGACTGAAGGTTCATCGCGCTCCATCCACGGCCCGGCCAGAGCGCTTCAGCTCGAGACGCCCGGAACCCATCGGTTCTTCCGGTTGCGCAAACCTTGACTCAAATTTCGCAAGTTTCGCTCGTGTGAGCGAAAGGCGGGCTTTGGCATTGACCTCCGTGTGTGCCAAAGCCCGTCTTCAATTGTCGAACAAAACAAAACAAGACAAAACAAAGGGACCGACATTTTGAAATAAAGTTCAGCGCGCCGCCCGGTGTATGCACCCTGGACAGTGTCAGTCCGGACGGCTTCTGGTTGCCTGCTTTTGAAAACGTGCACCAGGGTCATGTATCTGGAGCAGGCGTTGTGCGGCGCGCTCGGAGAGCGGCGCCCTACCGCGGGTGGTTCCTGCTGCGAACGGCTGTTGTAATGGCGGTCATGCTGATGAAAGCGACGCGCCCTACCTGCATTGACTTTCGCAACGATTGAGAGCGGTTGTCGCGACAAGCCCGTCTGCGTTCCGCGGGCGGACTCCTTTGGATTCGGCGCATCGGTGACGTTGTTGCGTCGCTGCACGACGGGTGCCACCTTCAACATTCGCGGATGCGCCTGCGGAGAGAACCTTGATCCGACGCTGAAGCCATTGGCAGGGAATGGCTTCGCTTGCGGACCCTTGGTCGGGCGGGCAAACTCAGGCTGTGCGAGACGCGATACAGGAATGGATTGAGAATGCGGAAACTTTCGTGCTCGAGGTTATTTTCGAGCAGCGCAAAGGGAAGCGAGCCGTCTGTTTGCGCGCGTTTCTGTTCGCTCTGTCCAAGGTGTTTCAAGCCGCCGTACGGACGCGGCTGTTCCTCTACAATGTCCGCATTTTTCGCGACACAACGCTGGGGGTTCAAGTGATTGCGGTGGGGAATTTGACGGTCGGGGGCACGGGAAAAACGCCGGTGGTCGAGAAGTTCGCGCGCGAGTTGCAGGATCAAGGCCGCCATGTGGCGATTTTGTCTCGCGGGTATCGCTCCAAACCGCCGCCGCTCGGCCGGAGGATGTTGAACAAGCTCATGCTCCAGGAAGATCGCACCCCGCCGCGGGTGGTGTCTGACGGCAAGTCGCTCTTGCTCGATTCGGAGACGGCGGGGGATGAGCCCTACATGCTGGCTTCGAATTTAAAGGACGTGGTGGTTTTGGTGGACAAGGACCGGGTTAAAAGCGGGCGTTACGCGATCGAGAAATTCGGATGCGACACGCTGCTGCTCGACGACGGATATCAATACTGGAAACTGAGAGGACGCAGGACGGACATTGTGTTGATCGATTGCCAGCAGCCGTTTGGCAATGAACGGATGCTACCGAGGGGAACGTTGCGCGAGCCGCCTTCGCATCTGGCGCGGGCCTCGACGGTTTTTATCACCAAAAGTACCGGGGACACCCAAGCGTTGAGGGCGCGCATCACGGCGTTGAATCCCCACGCCGGAATCATCGAGTGCGTTCATCATCCGCTGTACTTTGAGGACGTGTTTACGGGGGAGCAGCACGGACTCGATTTGATCCGCGGGCGAAAAGTGGCCTCGTTGAGCGGCATCGCCCAGCCCGAGTCCTTTGAGCAGAGCTTGGTGGGGCTGGGCGCCGAATTGGTGTATGCCAAGCGGTTTGCCGATCATCATCGATACACCCAGCAAGAGGTGCTCAACGCGATCAACCGGGGCAAGAAGCGCCAGGCGGAAGTCATACTCACGACGCAGAAAGACGCGGTGCGATTTCCCAAGATCGACCGGCGCGATGTTCCGATCTATTTCATGCGGGTGGAAATTAACATTATCAGCGGGGCCAAGGACTTTCAGGATTGCGTCCGCCAGATTTGCTTCCGGTGAACACGCTGCTTTATTGGGCAGGCCGGGGGCTTGTGACGGTGCTCCGCTGTTTTCCGCTGTTGTGGATCGCGCACTTGGGGAGAGGGTGCGGGTGGCTGGCCTTTCATCTCGACCGGAGGCACCGGCGCGTGGCTCTGGAGAACATGGCCATGGTTCTCGGGAAGCGCTTTTCGGAGAAGGAGCGAAAGGTCATGGTCAGGGAACACTTCCTGAGGTTGGGCGAGAACTATGCGTGCGCGATCAAGACCTCGGGGATGACCCAGGCGGAGGTTCGCGAAGTGATGGAGGTCGTGGGGCGGGAGCGCTGGCCGCAGTTTGCTCCGGGAATTTCGGCTCCCCGATTGGTGGTTGGAGTTGGCCATTTCGGCAATTTCGAACTCTACGCGAGATTGCATCTGTTTCTTCCCGGGTTGATCTCGGCCACGACGTATCGAGGCATTCGTCCTGCGGGCTTGGATCGTTTATTGCGGGAGTTGAGGGAAGAGTCAGGGTGCGCCTACTTCGAGCGGCGAAGCGAAGGCGCGTCGTTGAAGCAGGCCATGAGCACGCCGGGCACGGTTTTGGGCTTGCTCTCCGACCAGCATGCGGGAGACCGGGGGTGGCGTCATCCGTTCCTGGGAGTCGAGGCCTCCCTGAGCGTGGCCCCCGCGATTTACGCGTTGAGATACGGTTGCGGGCTGGCTACGGCCATTTGCAGACGTGTCGCATTGGGCCGCTGGCAAATCGAGTTGGGGCCCATGATTCCGACCAAGACGGCGGAGGGCGCGCGGCGACCGGTGGAAGAGTTGAGCGCGGAGGTGCATGCCGCGTTGGAGGAGGCGGTGTTGAGGGATCCGGTCAATTGGTTCTGGGTTCATCGCCGATGGAAACCACCGGGGCGGAAGGTTTCGGCCCGGATCTCGGATGGACTCGCCGAGGCCTCGTCCTAACGACCTCGTGCAAAAGAATCCGTCAGGATTAAGTTCGCCCGCGGTGCAATCCCATCTGCTGGTGCGCGGACTGAACTGGCTTGGGGACGCGGTGATGTCGCTGCCCGCGCTGGCCGCATTGCGCGAGGCGTTTCCGGGAATCCGGATTTCCGTGGCGGCGCCGGAGAAGCTGACGGAGCTTTACGCCATGGGGGAAGGGGTGGACGCCGTGATTCCACTCGGAAACAAGCCGGGCTTGCTGGTCACGGCGCGGCGGTTGCGCGAGGCGGGTGCGGACACGGCGCTGGTGCTGCCGAATTCGCCGCGTTCCGCGTTGGAGGCGTGGTGCGCGGGCATTCCGCGTCGTGTTGGGATTCGCCGTCTGTGGAGGAATTTATTGCTTACGGATGCGGTCGCTCCGCGCGACGAGGAACGGCGGATGGTGAAGCTGAGCGCGAGCGAAATAGAACGACTCCTTGGGGGGGAAACTACGCGCTCGTTGCCCGCCGTGGAAAGTCATCATGTGTTTCATTACCTGCATTTGGCGGGTGCCCTGGGAGCAGGTGGTGATCCACGCGCACCGCGTCTGCGCATTCGCGAGGAGGAACGGTTGCTGTGTTGGCAACGATGGATGCCCAAGGAGGGGGGCTTGGACAAACTGAAGTGGCTCGGGGTGAATCCGGGGGCGGAGTATGGTCCCGCCAAGCGCTGGCCGGCGGAAAAGTTTGGCGAAGCTGTGGCGGAATTCTTGGGGGCTCGCCGAGCCGGGGTCTTTCTGTTCGGTGGACCTGGTGATGTTGAGACAGCGGCAAGTGTGGAGCGTGTCCTGCGGCGGCAGGGGCATGGGGGTTATGGCGGGCCCGTGTTGAATCTGGCTGGGCGGACAGACTTGAGGTCGCTGATTCTGTTGATGGCGAGTTGCCGGGTGGTGTTGACGAACGACTCGGGGCCGATGCATGTGGCGGCGGCGGCAGGGGCGAGGGTGGTGGCGTTGTTTGGGAGCACGTCGCCGGAACTGACCGGGCCGGGGTTGCCGGGAGACTCGCGCCACGTTTGTCTGCGTGAACCGACGCCTTGTTCGCCGTGTTTTTTGAGAACGTGTCCGGTCGATTTTCGGTGCCTGGGGCGGCTTGAGGTTGGGCGCGTTGTGAAGGCGATGCTTCATCAGTGGGATGAGGCGGGGTGAAGGAACGTCCGGCCGTTCTCACTTTGACGGGTAGGGCGCGCACTCCGCTGCGCGCAGCTTTTGGAAACAGCCGGTCTCGGCGCGCAGCGGAGTGCGCGCCCTCCCTCGTTCCAGGCAAAATGAGACTTGCTGTGCGACGCCAGCCTGACGTTGACGCAGGCCATTGCGCCCGCCACGCTGTCGCGTCGCCCTTATATGATGCGCCTTGCTGAAATGACTTGGCCGGCGGTTGCCGCCTTGCCGAAATCGACTCCCATCCTGATCCCGGTGGCCGCGTTGGAGCAACATGGCCATCACATGCCGTTGTTCACGGATAGTCTGCTTTTGGGGGAAGTGGTGCGGCGGTTGGAGGAGTCGCACGGGATGAGGGCTCTTTTCGCCCCCTTGACGTGGCTCGGAAACTCGGAACATCACTTGGATTTTGCGGGCACCCTCTCGGCCAGTCCCAGAGTGTATTTGGATCTTCTCGGCGATGTGGCGTCCAATTTCCTTCACCATGGATTCACCCGGATTCTATTCCTCAACGGCCATGGGGGGAACGATGTGCCGGGCCGGCAGGCGGTGTTCGAGCTCAGGCAGCGGTTCCGGCAGCGGCAGGATTTGCTGCTGCTGTTCGCCACGTATTGGCTGATACCCTCCAAGCCGCGCGAGTGGCCGGCGAACTTCGCGCAACAGCAGATGGGACACGCCTGCGAATGGGAAACGTCGATGATGCTGCGCATTCAGCCGCACTTGGTGGCCTCGAATTTTCGGGACGTTGCGCCGGTTCCCTTTGGAAATCCGTTCGAGCCGGCTGCGCGCGGTTGGGTGACACAGGATCGATCGAAGCCCGGGCACATTGGCCAGCCTGGTTTGGCGAGCGCGGAGAAGGGCGAGGTTTTGCTGGCCACTTTTGCGGCGGATGCCGCGGCCTTGTTGGACCGTGTCCTGGCGTGGGATGGGGTTTCGTGGGACGGATGAGAACGAATTCATGACGGGTCAATCCAAACCCGGATGGTGGCGTTGGGGCGTCTGCGGACTGCTCCTGCTCGCCTCGACCATCAACTACATGGATCGGCAGACGCTGGCCAATGCCTCGGTGCGCATCACCAAGGAGTTTCAGTTGACCCAGGAGCAGTATGGCGATTTGGAATTGGCGTTTGGCTGGGCGTTTGCCGGGGGTTCGCTGCTTTTCGGCGTGCTGGCTGATCGAATGCCGGTGCGTTGGTTATATCCGATGGCATTGCTGTGCTGGTCGGTGATGGGATATCTGACGGGTTCGGTTTATACGTACGAAGGGTTGTTGTGGTGTCGGGGGTTGCTGGGATTGTTCGAGGCTGCGCACTGGCCTTGTGCCTTGAAGACCACGCAGCATCTTCTGGAGTCCAAGGATCGCACCTTGGGGAACAGCGTGCTTCAGAGCGGCACCTCGATTGGGGCTATTATTACGCCCTTGATCATGAGGGCGATGTTGACGGAGGAGCTTGGCAGTTGGCGTCCGGCGTTCCAGTGGATCGCCGCGACGGGTGTGCTTTGGATTGTGTTGTGGTTTGCAGCCATTCGGGCCTCGGATCTTCCGGATCACTCCCGTGCGGCGGTGGCTTCGACGGGGTCCGGCTCTTTTTGGCACCTTTTGTTGGATCGCCGGTTTGCGGCAGTATTAGTGCTGGTGGCGATGATCAACACCTCGTGGCAGACCTTGCGGGCGTGGCTGCCCAAGTTTTTGATGGAAGGGAGGGGTTACGCGGAGAAAGCGGCATTGGATTTCAACGCGTTGTATTATGTGGCGACGGACGTCGGGTGTTTGGCGGCCGGGGCGCTGACGCTGGCCTTGGGTCGCCGGGGATTCGGTGTGCATCGCGCGAGGTCCATTACCTTCCTGATGGCCGCTTCGCTGACGGCGCTGGCTTTGTTCCTTCCGTTTCTGGGGAAAGGTCCGGTGTTATTGATGGTCTTGTTGGCCATTGGGGCGGGGGCGCTGGGATTGTTTCCCTGTTATTACGCCTGGACTCAGGAATTGTCCCGGGTTCACCAAGGGAAGGTCAGCGGGTTAACGGGGGTGGCAGCCTGGGCCTTGAGTGCTCCGGCGCAGAAGGGGTTTGGGTGGTTGATCGACGAGACGAAGTCTTTTGACCTTGGATTGGTGGTGGCGGGATTGCTGCCGCTCGTGGGCTTCGGGTTGTTCACGTTGTTGTGGAAGGAGCCCAACGCCCGGCTTGAGCCGGCGAAGGCCGTCTGACGACGCGCTCCCGATGGGGTCGCGTGAGGGATGGATTTTATGAAGACGTGGTTTGAGAAGCGGGGCATTGTTCTGTGCGTGTGGCTCGGATGTGGGGTGGGACTGGCCGCGGTGTTGCGAGCCGGACCAAGTTTGGATGTAGCCATGACTTTTGGAGGCGGGGGACGGGGGTATTTGGAGGACAGCATTCACGCGATTGTGGTGGATTCGTCGGGCCGGCCCAGTGTGGCGGGATACACGACCTCGCCGAATTTTCCATGGACTCAGAAGCGGTATCAGCCGCCGGGGGGTCGAGCGGGGTTCATTTGTGGCCCGGTTTTCCGAGGACGGTTCGCGTTTGGAATTCAGCACGATGATACCCGGGTGTTATCTGTGCGGGTTGGCGCAGGATTCCGAGGGCCGGTATTGGGCGGTGGGGAGGTCGTATGGTGACGGATTCCCCGCGACTCGGGCAGTCCAGAGCGCGTTCGGTGGTGGTGGCACGGACGCGGTGGCGTTGTTGCTGAGCGCGGATGGGGCAAGCATTCTTTTCGCGACTTATCTTGGAGGTGAAGGCGTCGATCTGGCCTATCGGGTGGCGGTCGATGATCTCGGGAGCGCCTATCTGTGCGGATGGACTACTTCCGCGAAGTTTCCAGTGACGGCCGGGGCTTTGCAGTCGGAACATGGCGGGGGATTCGACGCGTTCATCGTGAAACTGGGGGCCGGGGGTTCGGGAGTCCACTACGCGACCTACTTGGGTGGAGCGCGCGCCGAATCGGCACTTTCCATTGTGGTGGACGCGCGGCGCCGGGCTTACGTTACCGGGTTGACGGGATCGAGCACCCTGGGTGCGGGAATCATTCCCAAGCGTATCGGCAGCGGCGGTGGACAGGACCGCGACGCTTACGTGGCGAGGTTGAACGAGGAAGGGACGCGTCTCGAGTTTTTGAGTGCCGTGGGAGGAAGCGGAAATGACTCCGGGACGGCCCTCGCCTTGGATGCTTCGGGTCGAGTGGTGCTTTTCGGCCAGACCACCTCGACGAACTTTCCGACGCTGAATCCGATTCAAGCGAGCAGGGCCGTGCCGGCTGCGGGAGAGGAGAATCCTAGCGATCCGCGAGCGAGCGCCACAGTGGATCATTTCCTCTCGGTTCTGGATTCGGAGGGCGGACAACTGCGGTTTTCGACTTACTTTGGCGGCACGGGAAGCGAGGATGCTCTCGATCTGGAACCTTACATCAACGAGGAGATTGGATTGCTCTTTACCGAGTCGGGAGATGTGGTAGTGGCCGCGGATGGGCGTGTTTGGATTGCGAGCAGTTCGACTTCGATGGACTTGCCTGGATCGGGAGGAACGCCACCGCCTGCGAGTCGCAGCGATGCCTATGTCGCGCTGCTGGATCCATCCGCTGGACGGGTGGATTTCCTGTCCTACCTGGGAGGGTCGGGCGATGAGGGGGTTCGATCCTTGGCCTTGGATTCAACTGCGAGACTGTGGGCGGCGGGGTCGAGCGGATTTTCGATTCGAGCGCCTCATTTCCCTTCCTCGCCCGGTGTGTATTAGCCAGGTTATGCGGGGGGTGTGAGTGACGGTTTTTTGACGCGATGGGCGATGGTGTCCGCAAGGCCTTCTCACAACTCATTTGCCTCGGCTCAACTTTTGCGCGGGACGAGAGTGACTTGGCAGCCGTCTTTTGAGGGAGCGACGGCGGAGCTTGAGGAACCGCGACATGGCAGCGCGGCGGCTTTGAGATCGCTCTGGTGGCAGTGGACGGCGCCGCGTCCTGGGGTGTTGCGGGTCTCGAAGGCAGGCTCACCGGCGGGCACGGTGTTGGAGTTGTATCGCGGGTCGAGTTTGGGCGGGTTAATCCCGATAGGTATCCCGGAAGGTGGGACCGTCGCTGGAAGCCAAGAGACGCTTCGGTACGAAGCCAAAGAGGGCGAACGCGTTTACATCGCCCTGGATGCGAAGGATCCGGCCATTCGGCAGGCTCGAGCGAGTCTGACGTTCGCGGTGCCGGTTCACGACGAATTCTCCGGGCGTTTGAAATTGGGCGGGCTTCCTGTCGCCGTGGAGGCAGACAACGTCGATGCGACATTTGGATTGGGCCCCGGGCCTTCGGATCCGACCTTGGGAGGGCGTTCTGTGTGGTGGGAGTGGAGTGCGGTCGAGGCCGGGCATGTGGCGGTTTCCACGCTCGGCAGCGACTTCGACACGGAACTCTCGGTGATGAAGAGCGGGGGCGCGGGTGAGTTTGTCGTGCTCGATACGAACGACGATCACGAGGGGGCGTCGTCGAGCCAAGTGAGCTTTCGGGCGGATCCCGGCCAAGTTTATTACCTCTGTGTCGATGGCATCCGAGGAGACTCGGGTCTGATCCGACTCTCGATTCAGTCGGCCGAACCACCTGCGAATGATTCATTTTCGAATCGGATCCTTTTGACGGGTCCGGTTGTGGCGGTGCAAGCGACGAATCAATTCGCCACGGTGGAGCCGGGGGATCCTGATGCGGGCACGCTGGGATTCGACACGGCGGCGTCGAGCACGATGTGGTGGACCTGGACGCCGACCCGGGAGGGGAGGGTGCGAATGACCACTGCCGGGAGCACGTTTGATACAAGGCTTGCGGTCCTCGAAGGGGCAGCGTTGGGGAATTTGAAGTTAGTGCAAGCGAACGATAATGATGCGCGGACGGGCGACCGGACGAGCCGGGTTGAATTCCAGGCCAGCGCCGGGACGACGTATCAGATATTGGTGGAGTCGGGTCCTTATGACCGGCGCGGTGTCTTGAAGCTTCAACTCCGATTGAGTCTGCCGTCCCGCATCTTGCCTGACACGGTTCGAGTTACCGCGGACATGTTGGAGTTTGAGGCGGAGGGCTTGCCGGCGACGAACTACCAAGCGGAAACGAGTCCGGATTTGCGCGTCTGGAGCGCCTTTTCGATGGAACCTTTGTCTGGCCCGCGTCTTGTTTTTCGAGAGCGCGTCCGTCCGGGAGGGCCGGTGTTTTATCGGATCGTGGAAGTGCCTTAAGCGGAGGCTTAGCGGTTCAAGACATCCTTGCGAGTGCTGGCGGCAATGGCCATGACTTGGTCGATCAATTCTTTGGGGACTTTCAGCTCTTCGAGGGTTTTTTGGAGATGTTCGGCCACGGCGTTGAAGTGTGTGTCGTTGAGGCCGGGCAGATTCGCGTGAGCTTTCCGCAGGTCCTTGCCGGTCCAAGGGATGGGTCCGCCAAAGGCTGCACTCAGGAATTCCTTCTGCTTCCGGCGCTGGCGGTTCATGTTGACGTCTTCGAAGAAGTGCTTGATGCGGGCATCCGCGAGCACTTTGACGTAGAAGGACTCCACGGCGGCGTCGATGGCGGCCTTGCCTCCGAGTTTGTGGTAGAGGCTGTTTTGCCGGGCCTCCTTGAATTGGGTGCGGCACGTTTCATCGGCGAACGCATAGGTCCGCTCTTCGTAGACCGCGGTGATCTTGGGATTGGCGGGTTTGCCGCTGATGGGGCAGACCGTGTTGATCTGGGAGGAGGCGGGTTGGCTTGCGGGCTGGGCCTGCGCCGGGGAGGCGGAGGCCAGGATCGCCGCGGTGAGAGCACTGGAGACGAGGACGGACCATTGGAGGGGCATAAAGGACAACATGATTAAAACAAACGCGCCCGGGTTGGTGTCCCCGCGCGGCTTGGTTAAAGAAGTATTGTCGATGCTTCTTTGAGGTCAAGGCCGAATTGACACCGGGTGGAGAATAAGGTGCGGATGCGGCGGTGAGGGGGTAGGCTGCGCGCGATGCAATTGAGTCTATTCAGCGATTATTCGCTTCGGGTGCTCATCTACGGCGCGCTCAAGGGGGAGTCGTTCCGGGTGGACGAGGTCAGCCGCGCTTACGGCATTTCGCGGCATCACCTTGCCAAGGTGGTGCAGCGGCTCGCGCGGCTGGGTTATCTGGCAACGCGCCGCGGGCGGGGTGGTGGACTGGAACTGGCACTTCCCGCCGCTGAAGTGCGACTGGGCGCGTTGGTGCGGGCGACGGAAGTCCAGGCGGTGTTGGTGGAATGCTTTGATCCGCTTCGGAATACTTGTCCTATCAACGGGGTGTGCCGATTGAAGGGTTTTTTGGCGGAGGCCCAGGAGGCATTTTACCAGGCGTTGGACCGCCATACGCTCTGCGACCTTGTGCGGGGAAGTGCCCGGCCGGGTTTGGAGCACCTGCTCCTGCGGAACCGGGCGGAAGGGTCCCTGGGCCGGCGGCGCTTGAGGGGGCGGAGCGTTTAGCCGGGGAACGGGATCTCTGTTTCGCAGCCGGAATGTCCGAGCTCGCGAAAAATCCCCGGTTTCAATTTGGTTGCACTTTGGGGGTGCGGACGTACGCTTTTCGTATGGCTCGCAAGGATACCGCCGATCTCGAAGCGCGAACGCACGGGGTGCGCGAGGTTTTCGGCATTGTTCTGTTGAGTGCCGCGCTGTTGTTGTTGGTCGCCATTTTCTCCTACGATCCGAACGACGTGGGGATGAACACGGTGGCGCCCAACGCGAATCCGAGCAATTGGATTGGTCCCTTTGGAGCTTGGCTGGGGGCGGGATGTTTCATGCTGGCCGGGGCGGCCGCCTACTTTTTTCCCCCTCTGCTTTTGATTTTCGGATTGGCGCAGTTTTTTGACGCCCTCGCGTTTCTTCGCCGTCGCTGGTGGTGGTGTCTGGCGCTCCTCATTCCTTTCATGGGGTTGCTGGATCTTTACCGCCCGCTTTTTCCGGCGCTGGAGACGTTGCGCGTGCGTTTGAACGCGCCGGGTCCTGGCGGGCTTGGGGGGATGTTGCTGAACGAGAAGTTTGCCTTCGGCCTCTTTGGCAAGGTGGGGTCCACGATTCTTTATGTGACCCTTTATCTCATCGGGCTCATTTATCTTTCGGATTTTCAAGTGTTCGCCTGGATCAAAGCGTTGAAGGAGCGGCAGGCGCGAATGAAGGAGGAGATGCTCCGTGAGGGGTTGGCCCAGGCGGTTCCTGATTTGGAGAACGAATCCGAATCCGCTCCGGCCAAGACCGCTTCGCCGAGTTCGAAGAAGTCCAGGGCGGCCGAGTCTGCGCAAGAGGGCGCCGAGAATCCCGGTTTGGGGGCGGATTTGCAGCCGGTGCCGGAGCCTACCGTGAGGGATTTGAGCGTGCCTCAATTCAAAGTGGGGAAGGCTTCCGAGGCGAAGTCTGTTGCCGCTTCTCCGGCGGCCAAGGCGTTTGAAAAGGAAGAGGCGCCACCTCCCGGGCCGGCCCCGGCGGCGATGATTATTCCAGCCCGCGAAGTGCGTGCGGCATCCACTGCAGACGTTCTGGGCCAGGCGGAACATTCGCCAACGGCAACGGTATCGGACTTGGAGCCTGCGATCCCACCGGAGCCTGCTCCGCCGGCATTCCCGTCGGTTTCGGAAACGCCGCCCCCGGTGCCGGCGGCGGCTCCTTTGCCGGCGAGGCCGCGTCCGGCGCCTCGCAAGCCCAAGCCCATCACGGTGGCCTCGGCGCCCATGATCGGGAATTATCGGCTGCCGCCCCTGGATTACTTGCATCATCCGGACCCCAACGTTCGACCGACTGAATCGAAAGAGGAGTTGATGAGCAATGCCCGGCTGATGCAGCAGACGCTCGCCCAATTCGATATCGAGGTTGCGCTGGGCGACATCACCAAAGGCCCCACCATCACGCGGTACGAGCTGCATCCGGCGCCGGGGGTCAAACTTGAGCGCATTGCGGGACTCAGCAACAACATCGCGGCGGCTTTGAAAGCCGAGCGGATCAACATCCTGGCTCCGGTTCCCGGGAAAAGTTCTGTGGGCGTGGAAGTGCCCAACGCGGTCAAGACCAAGGTCATCATGCGAGACCTGTTGGAGTCCGACGAGTGGATTCATTCGAAAGCGCGGATCCCGCTCGCGTTGGGCAAGGATGTGTACGGCCAGCCGATCATTGCTGATTTGGCGGAGATGCCGCACTTATTGATTGCCGGCAGCACGGGGTCTGGAAAATCGGTTTGCATCAACGCCATTGTGGCCTCGTTGCTCTACAAGTTTTCCCCCGACCAGCTGCGGTTCGTGATGATCGATCCGAAGGTGGTGGAGTTGCAGCAGTACAACTCGCTGCCGCATCTCGTGGTGCCGGTAGTCAACGATCCCAAGAAGGTTATTCTGGCGCTGCGCTGGGTGGTCAACGAGATGGAGAAGCGCTACCAGATTTTTGCCCGTGTTGGCGTGCGGAACATCAAATCCTTCAACGAACGACCCAAGGACAAGCCGCTGCCCGCGCGCCAGCCGGAATTGCCCCTGACAGCGCGCAAGGAGAAGATCGAGCCGGGGGCGGATGGATTTGCGGTGGAATTGGACGAGGAAATCGTGGTCCCGCGCGATGACGACATCGTGATACCCGAGCGGCTCAGCTACATTGTGGTGATCATCGACGAGCTGGCGGACTTGATGCTGGTGGCTCCGGCGGACGTGGAAATGGCCATTGCCCGCATCACCCAGATGGCCCGGGCCGCGGGGATTCATTGCATTGTGGCGACGCAGCGTCCGAGCGTGGATGTCATCACGGGGGTGATTAAAGCGAACATTCCGGCGCGCATCGCGTTTCAAGTCGCGGCCAAAGTCGATTCGCGCACGATTCTCGACGCGATGGGCGCGGACAAGCTGCTGGGGAAAGGAGACATGCTTTACCTGCCGCCGGGGTCGGCGAAGCTCATTCGCGCCCAGGGCGTGCTCATCACCGACGGGGAAATCCAGGCGGTGGTGGACAGCATTACGGCCCAGGGAAAACCCAGCTACGAGGTCGAGATTCACCAGCAGCTTTCGAAGCCGGCTCCGATGATGGACGACGAGGGCGGTGCGGGTGGCGATGAGGACGAGGATTTGATCGAACAATGCATCGAAGTCATTCGAACCGAGAAGAAGGCGAGCGTGTCGCTTCTGCAGCGGCGTTTGCGCCTGGGCTACACGCGAGCGGCACGCATTATGGATGGTCTTGAAGAACGCGGCATCGTGGGACCGAGCAAGGGTGCGGAGCCGCGCGATATTCTGATCGACCTTGACGTTGAGGTCCCGCCGGGCGGCCGGGATGAAATGTCTGGTCCCATCGCCTGACATCCGCCGGGTGCGGGCCTGGGCTGAGAACGAGCATGGATCATCGAAATCAGGCGCTGGCGTAACGCGCCCCTTCAGAACGGATTTTCCGAACACGCCCTGAGAACTCGTCGCGGAACTCAAGACAAAGCGACTTATGGCCGGACCTGACCTCGACCTTGGCTTCACGGCTGCTGAAAGGGACGACATGGTGGCGTCGTTGCGCCGTGGAATCTCAGGGCTCGAGGCGAGGTTGGAATCGAGCTCCACCGACGATCCGCCGTCTTCACCGTGAGGTCCTGCCTGAAGTCAAGGCTGACCCCGACTGTTTGAAATGCGACAACCCTCGGATGATGATCAGCGTCGGCGGCCGGCCGTATGGAAGTGGGTTTGGGCGGCTCTGCTGGTGCTTTGCGCGATCGGGCTGGCTGCGAAGGTCTCGCCGCAAGAGGGGTTGAAGCAGATGCTTGATCTTGCGGCCCGGCTTGGAGGTTGGGGCCCGGTTCTTTACATTGCGGTGTACACGCTCGCGGCGGTGTTTTTCATTCCCGGATCCGTGCTCACGCTGGGGGCGGGAGCGGTTTTTGGGCTGGGCTGGGGGTCGTTGTATTCCAGCGCGGCGGCCACGTTAGGTGCCACCGCGGCCTTTGGTGTCGGGCGTTATCTGGCGAGGGATTGGGTGGCGCGGCGCGTGGAGCGGAATCCGCGATTCGCCGCCTTGGATCGAGCGGTGGCCGCGGAGGGGTGGAAAATCGTGGGATTGACGCGGTTATCGCCGCTGTTTCCCTACACGTTATTGAATTATGCTTTTGGACTCACGCGGGTGGGCTGGCGGGACTACATCTTTTTTTCCTGGCTGGGCATGCTGCCGGGAACGGTGATGTACGTTTATCTGGGGTCCGTGGCGAGGGCAGCCGTGAGTGAGGGGACGCGGACCGCGGGCGAATGGGGGGTGTTCGGCATTGGGTTCGTTGCCACCGTGGGCGTTACCGTTGCGATGACGCGCCTGGCGAAAAAAGCTTTGGAGCACAAAGGCGCGGCATGAGCGAATCTCTCCCGCCTCCGTTGCTGCCGTGGGACGAGCACAACCAGCGTTTGGCAGCGCATGTCGGCGGGGAACATTGGAGGAATCCTGTTCCGGCTTCGCGGTATAATTTGGTGGTATTGGGCGGCGGGCCGGCCGGACTGGTGGCCGCCGCGGGAGCTGCGGGCCTGGGGGCCAAAGTCGCGCTGGTGGAGAAGCAGTGGCTGGGGGGGGATTGTTTGAATGTGGGCTGCGTTCCGAGTAAAGCGTTGATTCGTGCGGCCCGCGCGGTGGCGGCGGTGCGGAAAGCATCGGCTTATGGGGTATTGTTGCCCGGAGGATGGAGTGTCGATTTCGGGGCTATCATGGAGCGGGTGCGGCGTGTGCGTGCCGACTTAAGTCCCCACGATTCGGCCCGGCGGTTTACGGAGCTCGGCGTGGATGTGTTTTTCGGCAGCGGACGATTCGCGGGAGGCGACAAGATCGAGGTAAACGGGGAGTCTTTGCGATTTGCGAAAGCCGTGATTGCCACCGGGGCGCGCGCTGCCGCGCCTCCCATTCGCGGGCTGAATGAAGTGCCTTACTTGACGAACGAGAGTCTTTTTTCCCTGACCGAACTGCCGCGACGATTGGGAGTGATAGGGGCGGGACCGATTGGCTGCGAGATGGCGCAGTGTTTCGCCCGCTTGGGGTCGGAAGTCACCTTGGTGGAATCGACGCGCGGATTATTACCGCGCGAGGATCGGGACGCATCCGCGGTGATTCGATCCGTCTTGCTCAGGGAGGGAGTTCAGATACGGGGAGGCGGGAAGGACGTGGTGGTGAGCCAAACCGGGCGGGGGATCGGGATGCGGTGCGAAACCGGGAGCGCGGGTTGGAGGGGCGAGGTGGATCGATTGCTCGTGGCGGTTGGACGAGCGCCCAACGTGGAGGGATTAGGACTCGAGAGTGCGGGCATTGAGTTTGGCCCGGAAGGCGTGAAAGTGGATGATTTTTTGCGAACGACGCATCCGCGGGTGTTTGCTTGCGGCGACGTGTGCTCGGCATTTCAGTTCACTCATGTGGCGGATTTCATGGCGAGGCTCGCGTTACGGAACGCATTGTTTGGGGGGCGTGCCCGGCTGAGCCGGCTGATCATTCCCTGGTGCACCTACACCTCGCCGGAACTGGCCCGGGTGGGGATGATTGAATCCGAGGCTCGAGAACGGGGCGTGGCGGTGGACACCTTTACCCAGGAGTTGAATCGGGTCGATCGCGCGTATGTCGATGGCGAGGACGAGGGATTTGTGCGGGTCCACGTGCGGAAAGGCAGCGACCGTGTGGTAGGTGCCACGGTGGTTTCGAGCCATGCCGGAGACCTCATCGGGGAAATTGTCGTGGCGATGAATGCCGGCGCGGGTCTGGGCGGGTTGAGTGCCGCCATCCATCCTTATCCGACCGTGGCGGAGGCGATTCGCAAGACGGGGGACCTTTATCAGCGGACGAGGCTCACCCCGCTGGTCCGAAGCCTCATGGGGCGATGGCTGGCGTGGGGGCGGTCAACACGATGATCGCCAGCGGCGGCAGGGTGAGGAGCGCCGACTGCGCGTGCCCGTGCGAGGCGATGGGTTCGGTGGGGCAACCGCCGGAGTTGCCGTTGTTCGCGCCGCCATAACACGCGGCGTCGCTGTTCAGAGCTTCGCGCCAAAATCCGGCCTGGGGCAGTCCGAGGCGGTAATGGCAGCGGATTTCAGGGGTGAGGTTCAGCACGCCAAGGACGGCGCGTTGGCCGTCCAGGCTCCGGCGCAAAAAGCCCAGGACACTTTGTTCGTGGTCGGAACAATCGACCCAATGAAACCCGTCCACTTCGAAATCCGCCGACCAGAGGGCGGGTTCGCCCTGGTAGAAGTGGTTGAGATCCGCGACGAAGCGTTGCAGTCCGGCGTGGTAAGGGCCGGCGTCGAGCAGTTCCCACGAAATCTCCGCGTTCTCGTTCCATTCCGAGGATTGGCCGATTTCGCCGCCCATGAAGAGAAGTTTTTTTCCTGGGAAGAGCATTTGGTAGCCGAGCAGCACGCGCAGATTGGCGAAGCGGCGCCAGTCGTCCCCGGGCATGCGTCTCAGCAGGGATCCTTTGCCATGAACCACTTCGTCGTGGGACAGGGGCAGGACGAAATTCTCGTGCTGATGGTAGAGCATCGCGAAGGTCAGATCATTCTGGTGATATTTGCGGTGCACGGGGTCGCGTTTGAAGTAGCCGAGCGTGTCGTGCATCCAGCCCATGTTCCATTTGAGGGAAAACCCGAGGCCGCCGAGGTAAGGCGGGCGCGTGACGGATGGCCAGGCGGTGGATTCCTCCGCGACGGTGAGCACCCCGGGATGCTCGGTATCAACCCAGTGGTTGAATTTTTTGAGGAACTCGATCGCTTGAAGATTCTCGCGGCCGCCGAACTCATTGGGAACCCACTCGCCCGATTGCCGGCTGTAATCGAGGTAAAGCATCGACGCCACCGCGTCCACGCGCAGACCGTCCACATGGAATCGATCGATCCAGAAGAGCGCGTTCGCGAGGAGAAAATTGCTGACCTCGTGGCGTCCGTAGTTGAAAATGAGAGTGCCCCAGTCTTGGTGTGCTCCCTGGCGCGGGTCCTCATGCTCGTAGATCGCGGTGCCGTCGAAACGGGCGAGCGACCAGTCGTCGCGCGGAAAGTGCGCTGGAACCCAATCGACCAGCACGCCGATACCGGCCTGATGCAGCTCTCCGATGAGATGCCGCAAATCGTCCGGGGTGCCGTAGCGGCTTGTCGGCGCGTAGAAGCCGGTCACTTGGTAGCCCCAAGACGGATAGAAAGCATGCTCGGCGAGCGGGAGGAATTCGATGTGGGTGAAACCCATCCGCCGCGTGTAGTCGATCAGGGGCGCCGCCAGTTCGCGGTAGCTGAAGGACTCATGCGGCCCCTTCTTCCGCCAGGAACCCGCGTGCATTTCAAGAATAGACACCGGGGATCGGAGCAGGTTCGTGCGGGCGCGTCTTTCCAGCCAGGCGTTGTCGCCGCCGCCCCAGGGAGGCACATCCCAGACCACGGCGGAGTTTTTCGGCGCCTGCTCGAAGAGAAATCCGAAAGGATCCGTTTTCAAGCGCAGATGGCCGTGCGCGTCCAGCACCTCGAATTTGTAGAGGGCTCCCTGACGGACGCCGGGAATGAAGATTTCCCACACGCCAGAGGTGGCGAGCAGGCGCATAGGATGACGGCGTCCGTCCCATCCATTGAAATCGCCGACCACGCTGACCCTGCGCGCGTTGGGGGCCCAGACCGTGAAGGCGGTTCCCTCAACGCCGTCAAAACCACGGAGTCGGGCGCCGAGTTTTTCGTGCAACCGGCGGTCGTTGCCCTCGTTGAACAAGTAAAGATCCGTTTCCCCGAGACTGGGCAGAAAGGAGTAGGGATCGCGTCCCTGGAGAACCTGGCCATCGCCCAGAGTTGCTTTGAGGTCATAGGCAAAGACCTCGGAAGTGGCGTGGCTTTTGCCTTCGAAGAGGTCGCTTTGGCCGAGCCGCTTGAGAGGGATGGAGGGTTGGGCTCGATCATGGACGGGAACGGCTTCGACTTTGGCTGCTCCGGGGATCAAGGCGCGCACGACGACGCCCTTGCGCGAGCCGAGGCGATGCATGCCGAGGAGGCTGTGCGGGGATTTTTCGGTGCCTTGAACCAGACGTTCCCATTCCGATCCGGTTAATATCATGACCGGGAGGCTGGCACGAACCCTGGGCGGCCGCACGCAAATCCGCCGACCATCGCGGGGAAACTTTTCTCTTCTGCGCTCCGCCGGGCTGGTATTGAATTCGGACGAAATGAATAGAGCACACCGATTTTATGGCCGGCCATAGCAAGTGGGCCAAGGTGAAGCATTTCAAGGGGCCGATCGACGCGAAGCGGGCGCGCACCTTTGCCAAGCTTTCGCGTGAGATCACCGTGGCGGCCAAACTGCACGGCGGGGATCCCGATTTGAATCCGCGGTTGCGCATGGTGTTGTTGAAGTGCCGGGCGGCCAACATGCCGCAGGAGAATGTGGACCGCGCGATCAAGAAGGGCACGGGCGGCGGCGACACCCGCCAGTATGAGGATCTGGTTTACGAGATTTATGCGCCGCACGGAGTGGCTTTGTTGGTGGAACTCAGCACGGACAACCGCAATCGCACGGCGGCGGAAATCCGCAGCATATTGTCCAAGAACGGCGGCAGCATGGCCACGCACGGGGCGGTGACCCGGCTTTTTCATCGCAAAGGCCAGATCTTCGTCCAGCGAGACGCGGCCCCGGAGGAGACGCTGATGGAATTGGCGCTCGAGGCCGGGGCCGAGGATTTCCTGGCGGATCCTGAGGGCTTCGAGATTCGCACTGAGCCTGGCGGGTTCGACGCGGTCCATCGGGCGGTTGAAGCGAGGGGCATCGCCATTGCCTCGGCTTCCGTCACTTCCCTCAGCGATGTTTTGGCGACCGTGGATGCAGTCCATGCGCCTTCGGTGCAGCGTCTCATCGAGTTGCTGGAGGAGCACGATGACGTGAAGGAAGTGTTCAGCAACGCGGATTTCGGAGAATGACCTCGGGCGAGGGCATCACGACACGGGCGCTGCGCCGGCTGGCCCGCGTGGTTTGGCGGTTCCCGCGATTCTTTTTCTACAGCCAGGCGCTCCTGTTCGTCCTCGCCACCGGCTACACGGTCCAGAATCTGCAGATTCAAACCAGCCGCAACGCGTTGGTGGGATCGGACAAGAAGTACCACCGCATCTTTCTCGAGTTTCGGAGGGAATTCCCCAAGCAGGACGATTTGGTGGCGGTGGTGGAGAGCGAGGACCTCGAGAAGAACCGCCAGTTTGTCGAGCGGTTGGGCGCCCGGATGTCGGCGGAAACAAACCTCTTCCTCGACGTTCTCTACAACAATGACGTGAAGATGCTTGGGACCAAGGCTCTCCTCTTCTTTTCCGAGGAGAACCTGCGTGAATTGCGGCGGACCCTGGAGGATTACCATCCATTCCTTGAGCAGTTCTCCCGCGCGACCAATCTCAATTCGTTGTTCCGGCTCGTCAACCGGCAGTTCCGCACGGCAGCGGATCGCCATCAGGACTCGCCAGATTCCCTGCTCAAAGCCCTGCCCGCCCTGGAGCGGATCGTCCTGCAGGCGCAGGACAGCCTGCGCCGTCCCGGCATTCCGCCTTCACCCGGATTGGGGGCGCTTTTCAACGCCGGCGAGGAGGCGACGCGCAGGCAATACATCACCTTCGACCGGGGACGTATCTTCGTCGTGACGGCGCACGCGGCCGACACCCGCGGGACCCGGCGGGCGATTGACCGGATGAGGGAACTGGTGAACGAGACGCAAGCGGAGGTGCCTGGGGTCAACGTTGCGATCACGGGCGAGCCCGTGCTGGAGGTGGATGAAATGAATCAATCCGCCAGGGACACGGCCCTGGCCACGGTGGTTTCGCTCATCCTTTGCGGGTTGATTTTTATTTACGGCTACCGGGAAACCGGGCGCCCGCTCAAGGCCGTGGCGTGTTTGCTGGTTGGACTCGCGTTCACGATGGGATACGCGACCTTGGTCATTGGCCATTTGAACATCCTGACGATTACTTTTGCGCCGATGCTGATAGGGCTGGCCATTGACTTCGGGGTGCATTTGACCACGCGCTACGAGGAGGAGCTGCGTCATGGGGCCACCGTTGAGCTGGCGATGGAGAAGGCCATCGTCAACACCGGGCAGGGAATATTCACGGGATGCCTGACCACGGCGGGAGCGTTTTTCGCGATGGCGTTTTCCGAATTCAAAGGAGTGAAGGAAATGGGCATCATCACCGGAGGAGGCATGGTGTTGTGTTTGGTGCCCATGATGACGTTGCTGCCCGTCTTGCTGCGGCGCGGTTCCCAGAATGCCATCGACCGCCGGGAGGGGGAAACCGACCACCGGGCCTGGATCGAGCGAATCTGGCTGGGCCGACCGAAGACCGTGCTGGCAGTGACCTCCTTGCTTTGTTTTCTCAGCGCGCTGCAGTGGCCCAAGATCCACTTCGATTACAATCTCCTGAACATGCAAACCCGCGACCTGCCCGCGGTGGTCTTTGAGCGCAAGTTGATCGACACTTCGGACAAATCCGTGCTCTTTGGCGCCGTGGTCGCGGATTCTCTCCCGGAGGCCGTGTTGATGGAAGCGAAGCTCAAGGCCTTGCCCAGTGTGGCGAGCGTGGACTCCATGGCGGCGTTCCTCGCCGAGAATCAGGCGCCGAAGCTGGAGCACATTCGGGCCATTACCAACCTGCTCGCGTCCATCCCGGAAACGGATGTGGATCCCTTGCCCGTGGCAGCCAAGGAGTTGGGCCAGACGTTGACCTTTCTCCGCAGCTATCTGGGGCTCGCGCTCGACGCGATGCGCAAGGCGGGTGACACCAATTTCCTTCGGCAAGTGCAGTCCCTGGGGCAGGCGGTGGCTGCGCTGACCGCCGCCGTGTCCAATGGAGATCCGATCGCAATCGGCTCCAAGCTCGCCGCCTATCAGCAGGCCCTTTTTGGGGACATCCAGCAAACCTTCACGATCTTGCGTTCGCAGGAGGCGCGGCCACGGCTGACACCCGAGGATTTGCCGGCGGCACTGCGGAATCGTTTCATTGGGGTTTCAGGCAAGCACCTCCTTCAGGTCAATCCCCGCTACGACGTGTGGCGGCGGGACAAGCAGGAGGAGTTCGTCCGTGATCTGAGGCGGATCGTTCCTGACGTCACGGGGACGCCGGTGCAGTTGCTGGAATACACCACGCTGCTGAAGGATAGCTATGTGCAGGCGGCATGGTATGCGTTGGGCGCCATCGCCTTGCTTGTCTTCATCCACTTCCGGCAATTGAGCCGGGTGATTTTGGCCTTGTTGCCGGTCGCGATGGGGTCGCTCTGGATGGTGGGATTCATGGGAGTGTTCGGCATTCCCTTCAATCCAGCGAACATTATGACCCTGCCTTTGGTGATCGGGATTGGGGTCACCAACGGCATCCACATCCTCAATCGCTTTGCCGAAGAGAATGATCCCGGCATTCTCTCGAAAAGCACGGGCAAGGCGGTCCTGGTGTCGGGGCTGACCACGATCGCGGGTTTCGGCAGTTTGACCCTTGCCGATCATCAAGGGATTCAAACCCTGGGTTATGTCATGGCGGTGGGGACCGCGACGTGCATGATCGCGGGCATGACTTTTCTGCCCGCGGTGTTGAAGTTGAGCGGGGCCGCCCTGCGGAGAAAGAGCACGGACTGATCCAGAGGTCGAAGTGGGATGTTCCGGGCTCCGACGCCAGTTCACCGCGACGACCGGCCGCCGAAGCTGCGGCGACTCTTTCTCGGATTTCGTGGTTGTTTTCGAATGGGTGTCCCCTTCTCGGAGTTTTTGGATCTGCGGCGACTTCTTATCGACATCTTCGAGCAACTGGCGGGCTTCCTCGGGTGTTCGCACCACGCGGGGGCGCAGGAAGACCAGCAGTTCGACGTTGCGCGTCGCCTTGTCCTTCTTTTTGAAAGCCCAGCCGAGGCCGGGAACGCTCCCGAGCCCGGGCACTTTCCGCACGGTGTCCGACGTTTGTTTCTGAATGATGCCGCCCAGCACGAGCGTTTCGCCGCTCTTGGCGGTGACGTCGGACTTGAAATTTCGAGTGTTCAGAATGGCGCCGCCCAACAAGGTCTGACCGGGTTCGATGGCGGAGGATTTGACGCGGATCTTGAGCGCCACGTCGCCGGCGATATTGATGTGCGGGATGACCTCCAGGATGATGCCGACGTCCTTGTAGGAGAAACTTTGATTCAAGGAGCCGACATCGGTGCTCTGGCTTTTGTCGATGAACGGCACTTGTGAACCCACGAAGAGCTTGCCGACCTCATTGTCCTCGATGTTGATCTGGGGTTCGGCGAGCACCGTCGCCCCGACATTCTTTTTCAAGAACTGCACGAGGATATCCATGTTGATCGAGGCGTCGAGCACGCCGCTGCGCATGCTGCCCAAGGCCGCGGTCACGGCGTCAGGCTTGAGCGGACGCGGATCGGTGTTCCCCCCAAAACCCTTCCGGTAATTGCTGCCCCCGAGGCCGAGAATCGAGTTGTCGTAATCCTCCGCGGTGAACACTTGCTGCCCGTCCGGAGACCAGCGGACACCCAGTTTATCCATGAAGTCCGTCGAAACTTCCACAATGCGCGCCTCGATGAGCACTTGAGCGGTTGGAGTATCGAGATCCTCGATCAGCTTCTTGATCTGGGGGAAGAGATGGACGTTCGCCGAAACGAGCAATGCGTTGCTGCGTTGATCGGCGACGACGCGGACGCGTCCGACCAGGTCACTCACTTGGCGGGTCGAGAGGCGTCCATCCGAGCCGCGGGAGACGTCGGGCTGCCCGCCGAGCCAGGGGAAGTAGCCTTCCTCCCGTGTTTCTTGTTCGAGTCCAAATCCGGTTTGCGCGGGGGTCGATTGCTGTTGTTGCTGCTGGGGATTGACGCCGGGTTGCGGTTGAGGCGCGTTCTGGCGCAAGGGCGGGGAGCCGCCTTTGGCGAAGAGGATGTTGAGG
>VHDF01000081.1 GCA_016871495.1 Verrucomicrobiota bacterium
GGACTCGGAACGTAGGTTCCGGCCAGGAGCTTAGCGCGAAGGGTTTCCCAGTGTTGACGCACATGGTCGCGTCGCTGTTCCGTCGTCATGCCGTCGATGCCGGGCGCGCCTCCGTTGCGTTTGACCGCCAGCCAGGCTGCCGTCGCATGGTCTTGCGTGACGACTTCTTCCATCAGGTCTTCGTGCATTGCTTTCTGGGGTGAGTCCCGCGTCAACGCCGTCTCGTCGTCCACTCCCTCGGCGGGCAGCGGCTTCTCCGCTTGGGCCTCGGTTCGCCAGTCCGGGGTGGGGACCGCAGTGGTCTCGCCCCGCTGTTTCGGATGACTCTCGTGGTCGCTGTCAGGTTCTCTTTGAGTTCTGCTCTTTCGTTCTTCGGCCCTTCGCTCGGTCCGCCTTTTGGTTCGTGCGAACCTCAAACGCTACGACGGCCTCGGCTGACTTCCCCGCGTCTCTCAACACGGGGACCTCCCCGGGTCAGTGCCTGGTCTTTCCGTTCGCGCCTCTGGGCTCTACAGACGACCGTCAGTGACTTCGGACTTCGCGTTGGCCAGCACGCTCGTCCCCGACCGTCTGCCTCACTGCCCATTGGTGTTCCTTCGGTCGAACGTTTGCCTCCCGCCCTTTCGCGTCGACTCCTTGCGGAGACGACCTGGCGGTTCGGCTACGGTAGGCGTCACCAGCCCCCGTCGGGAACCTTTCATCCCGATAGACCAAGCTCCTGCCGGGCACACGGGCGCAGGCTGCCCAGCCTGCGGGGCGACGAAAGGAACCCGGCGCGTGGAGAGCAGGGAAGGGCCGCGTGCTTCACCCGACGGGCCGTCGGCGATACGGCAGGCTGGGCAGCCTGCGCCACACGACAGACCACTGATACGGTTTCCAAAGTTATTCATCCGCGGGCGAGGAGAGCCAGGAACAGCTTCGGGATGCGCGGACGGTGCCCTGGGAAAGTCTTCCCTCCGTTACCTCTCGATTGCCGCCACGGACCGTTTCTGCTCTTCTTCACTCATGACACGCCACTGCCATCGATGCGGAGGGGAATGGAATCTCGCGGGACAACCCGGACGCAGCGAGTCCTGCCACCGTTGCGCGGCCGATCTCCGCGTCTGCTTGAACTGCTCGAGCTACGACGCCCGAGCCGCGCACCAATGCCGCGACCGACGCGCCGATCCCGTCTTCGAGAAAGCTTCCGGAAATTTTTGCGAATACTTCGAGTTCATCCGCCGCTCCTTCGCGCCTCCCTCCGATGCCCACCCCCGCGAATCCGCCGCCCGCGATCAACTGAAGAAACTCCTCGGCGATTGAGGCCCTGCTTCCTGAGTTGGCGCGTCATGCTCACTCAGCCCCTTTCATGATCAGGCTGGCGCCAAACCAAGCCAGGCGGAGGAACAACCATCCGCAATCCGCGTTCCCCTGCATCCCATGGTACGCCCTGGTTGGCCTTCGGATTCTGGCCATCCTCTTTCTTGTTCCGGTCGACCCCACCAGGGTCTGGAGCGCAACAGGACCCGAAAAGCCCGCCCGACTCCTGGTCATGCCCAGGCCCGGGGTCGCGCAGGCCGACCTCGACCGCTTTCACACCCGCCACCGCCTGAAACTGCTCCGCTCACACCTGGCCCTCGGCAACCTGCAAGTGCTGGAGTTGCCACGCGGCATCTCGCCTGCCGAAGCCGCTCAGGCATGCGCCCGCGAAGGTCTCGCCGTCTTCGCAGAACCTGATGCCAAAATTCGCGCCCATGCCCTGCCCAATGATCCGAAGGTTCAAAGTGGCGAACAATGGCATCTTCATAATCGAGGCCTCTCCGGCGGACGCGTGGGGGCGGACATCCAGGCCGTGCGCGCTTGGGACAGCCTCCGCGACGCATCGTCTATCATCGTCGCGGTGGTTGATAGCGGGATCCACTACACCCACGAGGACCTCGCCGCCAACATGTGGAGAAATCCGGGTGAAATCCCCGGCAACGGACGCGACGACGACCGCAACGGCCTCATCGACGATGTGCATGGCCTCAACGCCGCGGGCGATAACGGTGATCCGATGGACACCAACGGACACGGCACCCACGTCGCCGGCATCATCGGGGCCGTCGGAAACAATGGCAAAGGTGGCTCGGGTGTGGCGTGGAAAGTTCAACTGATGGCATGTCGGTTCCTGGTCGAGGATGGGGAAGGCAACATTTCCGACGCGATTCGTTGTCTCGATTACGCGCGATCGAAGGGGGCGCAGGTCATCAACTGCAGTTGGGGAACCACCGCCAATTCCGCTGCTCTGAGCGCCGCCGTGGATCGGCTGCGGACCGCAGGCATCATCGTTGTGGTTTCCGCGGGCAATGAGGAGGCGGACAACGACCAAGTCGGCGAGTATCCCGCCAATTTCCCGCATGACAATTTGGTGGTAGTCGCTGCTACGACGGCTTCGGACCGTCTCGCCTCATTCTCCAATTTCGGCGCGTCCCGCGTCGATCTCGGAGCCCCCGGGATGGCCATTCATTCCACTTGGAACAGCAGCGACACGGCGTACACGGTCCTCAGTGGCACCTCCATGTCGGCGCCGATGGTCAGCGGAGCGCTGGCTTTGCTCCGGGCACGATTTCCCTCGGAATCGCCGCCCCAGCTCATCGACCGCCTGATCTCGACCTCGGATTCGTTGCCGGACTTGGCTGGGAAATCAGTCAGCGGCGGGCGCCTGAACCTCCGACGCGCACTGGAGGAAACTCTGTTCGCCGACTTCTCGGTATCGACCTTGCTCGGAAGTCCTCCGCTCATGGTTTCTTTCACGAACACCTCTCGAGGCGAAGCCACCGCCATCCGGTGGGATTTCGGAGACGGTGCTTCATCCACCGACACTCAGCCCAGCCACACCTTTGAGTTCGAGGGGAATTTCACCGTCACGCTTAAGGTCACAGGGACGAACGGTGTGCAAAGCGTCAAGACCCGCGTCATCGCCACTCTGGGCAACTACACCGGCACTCCCAAACCGTTCGCGTGGTTCGATCCAGGCTCCGCGAAACCGCTCATCTTGTTCGACGATGATGTTTCGCCCGCGATTCGGCTTCCTTTTCCGTTTCGATTTTACGGCAAGGTCTATGAAGAAGTGTTTGTAGGCGCCAATGGGATCATGGGGTTTCGGTCAGAAGGTCTCGAATTCCGCGCCAATACAACCCTGCCCACCCTCGCTCCACCCAACGCGATTCTCTGCCCCTACTGGGACAACCTCAACCCAGGGTTGAGCGGGGAAGTCACCACCACGACGATCGGCACCGCACCGGACCGCCGATTTGTCACCACATGGTCCCAAGTCCCTCTCAACCTCGGAGGACTGCCCCTGACCTTCCAGGCTATTTTGGAGGAAGGCACGGGCAATATCGTTTTTCAGTATCTCGAAGTTCATCCCGAGAGTTTTCGAGCCGGAGGATTGGGCGCCACGGTGGGCGTCGAGAGCGAATCGGGTGAGATTGGGTACCGCTACTCCTTCAATGGCGCACCCCGAACACTCACCAACCATCAAGCTATCCTCATTCAACCGCGATTCTCTCCCGGCATGAGAGTCACTCCGGCAGGGTCGATCTCCGTCTCGGGTCCTCCAGGAGGTCCGTTCTCCCCCGCCTCCGCGTCCGTTCAGTTGGAGAACCTCGGTCAAACTCCCCTCCAGTGGCGCGCCCGCCTAAGCGCAAGCTGGTTAAGCCTCTTGCCGGTCAGCGGCACCCTGGAAGCCGGAGCCAGAGCCACCCTGACCCTGTCGATCGAAGATACCGCGAAAGAACTCCCAGCCGGAAATCACCTCGACATCATCGAGATCTTTAATGAGTCCAATGGGATTGGCAACGCCCGCATTCCCGTGACGCTCTCGATCCAGGGCCAAGCGGGAGAGCTTGTCCTGTCCCAAGACGCGGAGTTCTCCGCTTCTGGACCCGCCGGAGGACCCTTCACTCCATCCAGCCGTGTTTACACCCTGTCGAACAAAGGCGATGCACCGATTCAGTGGAAATCCACCTCGACCACAACCTGGATCACGCTTTCCCCGAATCAAGGCACGCTCGGACCCGGAGAATCCGCAGCCCTCCTCTCGCGGCTCACACCCGACGCCGAAGACCTCCCCACCGGCTCCCATCGCGCCGAAATTCAAGTGACGAATCTCTCCACGGGACGCGGCGGAGGCATCCGCCTCATCAATCTCCAAGTGCTCCCTCCCGCACCCCCTCGACTCTCACTCGAATCCGATAGTTTCGGTCTCCACCTCACCATCTTGTTTCGCCCACAGGCGACGGTCAGGATCGAGTCATCCCCTGACCTCACGAGGTGGACGTCCCTCCAGACCGGAACCACCTCCGGCGATGGGGCGTTGCAGGTGGACTTGCCTGTTCAATTCCAAGGCAATCTCTTCCTCCGGGCGATCGCACAACCTTGAATGACCGCCATTCTCATTTCGGGGAGCGCGGCTGTGTCGGAGACCAGACGCAGCGCACGGACAGCTCTGCGGACTCCAGATTTTTCAAGGTGCTGCACCGGGTCGAAGGACGACACAGTCACGCTCCGGGGCCAAATGAGAACGACTGCTTGAGTGAGCCCTCATGAATGCCCCTCGCTTCATTCATGTGCTGCGTTGAATATCGTTCAACGAGGTCTTACAGAGGTTTCAATCCGTGACGCGATTCAAGCCAAGGAATGGGCGATGCCCACGGCGACGGAATCCTGCATTCAATCTCAAAGGGATTGTGTCCTCCAGCCCAAGGTCGCGAGGAACGAGCTACCTTGGTTCCCTGTTTGGAAATGAATTCAACTGCAACGCGGTTGTGCATGAAACTCGATGGGGAACTTTTCCAAACCCAGTCGAATGTAAAATCAGACATCCTGACCCCAAGCGGGAGATACGGGACGGGTGCAGAAGGGATGTGAGACCAGAGTGACGTGAAGCGGCTCAGTCGCAAGCAGGAGGCTTGCCAGCTATGAGCCGGTGGTTGAGAAGCGCAGCGACGATACCACCGGTCCGCCGAGTCCCCAAGCATGTGCATCCCGGAGGGATGCCAGCGTCGCAGGTGCCCATACCCGGGGTGTGCGGATTTCAGGTCTCCAGGGCCGATTCTTCATGGGCAAGGGGCGGACCGCTCATCCCTGAGATTCCTGCCTCCTGACTTCGAGCCCAGATAATTCATACTGAGTTTGAATCCGCGACAGTGTGCCGCGTGAGGGCACCCGGCCTACAATCGCGCCTGCCTCTTTGTTTGTAGGCCCGGTGTCCTCACCGGGCGTCCCGTGCATGAAATAGGCGGGCTAGCAGCGAATATCTGGTGAGACGGGAACATTCTTGAGACCACCGCAGCCGTTCCCCAAATGCAGGTCGTTGATCATTCCGGTCTGATACTCCCGTGGTGGCTGAAGAAACAGCTCGAACGTATTGCATCCTTTGGACCGAGGATTTGACGCAGGGCTTCATCCAGCACTTCGTCCCGGTTCATCCGGTGGTAATGTCGAAGTCGCCGGGACCGAAACTACCATGAGCCATGGAGTAGTCCGCACCTGGTGAAGCCCACGACACTCCCAGTCTCGGATAGAACTGACCTTCGCCATCGTTCCAGTCGATTGTTCCATTCTGACTTCGAAACAAAACGAACCGTAACCAGAACGCAACCTGGACAGTCTCCATCATTATCTCGGCCATCAACCGAAGCGAAACTGACATGATCCCACTGCTATGAACTCCAAGTCCCTGTTCACCATCGCTCTCCTCCTCGCTGCCACCTTGATCCCTCTTCAAGCCGGTCCCAAAGAGGATGCTCTCGCCGCGGCAAAGCGCCTTACCGAAAAGGGTTACGCGTGGAAAACCAGCTCGGAAAACGCCGGGGGTGGAGGAGGCGGAGGGGGTGGCCGCGGGGGGCGGCGTGGGTTCGGCGCCAGTGAAGGCAAAATCGCAGCCGACGGCACCGCTTCGGTCACGGTCCCGGGCCGGGAAGCCAACACGGAAGCCGTCATCAAAGGCGATAAGTTTGCCATAAAACGAGCCGAAGGCTGGCAGAATGCCGCCGATCTTGAGGCCAACGCGGACCAAGGAGGCGGCGGGGGCCGCGGACGTTTCGGAACGATGATGTTCCGCAATTTCAAGGCGCCGGCCGCACGCGCCCAGGACCTGCTCGGCCAAACCAAAGAGTTGAAGGCCGAGGAAGGAGTCATCTCCGGCGAGCTCACTGAGGAAGGCGCGAAATCGCTGATGGCTTTCGGCGGACGAGGCGGTGGCGGCGGTCCCGAAATCAACGGCGCCAAAGGCTCGGTCAAGCTGTGGATCAAAGACGGCGTGCTGCTCAAGATGGAGACCAAGGTTCAGGGCAAAATGAGCTTCAACGGGAATGACATCGACATCGACCGCACCTCAACCACCGAGTTCAAAGACGTCGGAACCACCCAAGTGACCATTCCCGAAGAAGCGAAGAAGAAGCTGTCGTAACAAACCGGCTCCATCGGAAATCGAAGCAACCGCGATCCCGATCGAAATCCGACGGGTCAGTTCGTAGGTTCCAGCCCAGAACTTGCAGGACGAAGGGCGGGTGGTTCGCGGCGCGGGTTCTCTCCATCTGGATCCGGTGCGTGTAGGAAGCTTGCGGTTGGGGAAGGAAAGAGACGACGGATGGGGCCGTGAGGTTCCTGCGGTATCGGTTGGTGGAAGTGGTGCGGCCGATCACGGGGTTGAGATACGCCACGGTGTTGGAGGGAATCAAGCGCTTCGCCTCGGCGGAGGCAGCGGATGCCGAGCGCCAGCGTTTCTTGAAGAAACTGCCGCGCGCTATGTCACCTATCTTGACTTGACCGCATTGCATTTCCGGGTGCGGCGCTTCTCGGTGGGTTGAGGGGATCGGTTTTAGTTCATGACGCTCCGGCGGGGAATTGATCCGCTGGATTTCTTGAATCGACTTTCGGCAAATCGGGCCGATAACGTTGCGTCATGTTCCACCGCGTTCCTGCCCTGCCGATTGGGCTTCTTCTCACGCTGTCCGCGCTCTGCCTCTTTCTGGAAGACGTATCCGCTGCCTCGAGTCGCGCTCGTCGAATCCTCTACAACCTGGATGGCGATTCGTGCATGACGCTCAAAGCCGGGCGCAGCGGTCCCGGCCCGATCACCACGACCGACCTCACGAACCTTGTCGCCGAACTTACGCTGCCCGGCAGTCAGCTCGACACCCTGCTCGTCTGCGTGAATGCGCAGGTGATGTATTACCCGACCAAGGTCGGCACTCTGCGCGGGACGCTCTCCATGCCGGAGGAGCGGGCGAAATGGTCCGCGCACGAGCAGCAGCGGTTCGAGAACATGCAGGCATTCTTTAACGCGGGCGTGGATCCCTACGCGGTGATTCTAAGTGAAGCGAGGCGTCGCGGGCTCGAAGCATTGCTCACCTTCCGTATGAATGACGCCCACGGCAACGATTTCCTTCGCACGGCATTTTGGCGCGATCATCCGCAATTCAGACTCGGCAACGGCGCGCTCGACTTCGGCTCCGAGACCGTGCGCGATTACGTTTTCCGCCTGATCGAAGAAGCTGTCCAACGCTACGACTGCGATGGCCTCGAACTGGATTTCCAGCGTTTCCCGACGTTCTTCAAGACCGGCACGCCCGAGGAAAACACGGCAAAGATCAACAGCTTCGTCGAGCGCGTGCGCCAGCTCCTCAATGCTGAAGGGGCGAAGCGTGGCCGCCAGCTCGTCCTCTCGGCGCGTGTGCCCTCCGACTATGGACAGACGCGGCCGACTTACCAGCAGGCGCGGTCGCAGACCAAGTCCTGTGATCCCGCTGAGTGGGCGCGGCGCGGCTGGATCGATTTTCTCACCGTGAGCGAATTCCTCTTCACCACCGAAACGCTCGACCTGAAGTCCTGGCGCCGGCACGTGAAGAGCATTCCCATCTACGGCGCGATTCAACCGGAGACGAAACCTTCGCGCAATGAGGGGCGTTGCGAGTTCTGCCTCGGACCGGAGGGCTATCCCAAGTTCGCGAGAGAAAGATGGGCCGATGGTGCGGATGGCATTTACCTCTTCAACTTCTTCACGAGTCGTGAATGGCGTGAACCGATCGAGCCGCCTTTCGAGGTACTGGCCCAAATCGGCGATCCGAAAACACTCGCACTTGCCACCGATGCGCAGACCCGCCGCGTGGCCGGCCTCACTACCGTGTATCGGCACAACTCGCACGCGGATGTCATCCTGAGCCGGTTGCTCCTCACGGACACGCTGGATGGGAAGGGGAAAAATTCGCCGCTCCAGCTCGTTTCGCTCTACACCGATCAACGTCCGCCGAACGACACCAGCCGTTTGCTCGCGGCGTCGCATCGTTTTCCGATCTACACCAATATCGCGGACGCACTCACTCTGGACACCGGGAATCTGGCGGTCGATGGCGTGTTGCTCATCGCCGAACACGGTGATTACCCACGCTCACCGACGGGTAACACGCAGTATCCCAAGCGGCGCTTCTGGGACGAGATCCTCAAAGTGTTCCGCGCGAGCCGCCGTGTCGTCCCGGTCTTCATCGACAAGCATCTCGCGGACAATTGGACGGACGCGAAATACATTTACGACACCGCAAAGGAATTGAACATTCCGCTGCTCGCCGGTTCGTCCGTGCCCGGTTCGTGGCGGCATCCGGCGGCGGATGTCGAGCGCGGCGCGGCTCTGGAGGAAATCGTGATGATCACGTTCGGTTCCACCGACCACTACGGATTCCACGGACTCGAATGCTTGCAATCTGTCGTCGAGCAACGGGGCGGCGGCGAAACCGGCGTTCGAGCCGTGCAATGCCTGGCCGGAAATGCCGTGTGGGTGGCGCGCGACGCAAAGCAGTTCGACTCCGAGCTGCTTGACATGGCACTTAGTCGCCAATCGAATCGCCGCGCGACCCGGCAGTCCCTCAGCGATCTCGTCAAGGAACCCATCCTGTGGCGGATTGAATATCGCGATGGACTGAAAGCAACGGTCCTCGAGCTGAACGGGGCGGTGAACGAGTGGACCGGTGCGTGGCGTTACCAAAAGGACCGGCGAATCGAGTCCACTCAGTTTTGGACGCAGGAGGGCAGGCCCGCCGCGCACTTCACGCTCCTTCTGAACACAATCGAGAGCATGATCCTCACAGGTCGGCCGCTGCAGAGGGTCGAGCGAACGCTGATGACCAGCGGCCTGCTCGACGCGCTGCTACAATCGCAACTGGAAGGTCAAACGAGGAAGGAAACACCGTATCTCGAATTTGGCTACCAACCCATTTGGCGCTGGCAGCAGCCTGCACCTCCGCCGCTCAGCCGGCCTTGGAGCGAACAATGAAACAAGAGTTTGATAGGGTTAGGGACGAGGGATGGGACCTCGCCCCTCCCTCGATAAGGCAACCGGTGCATCCAGAGGTTGTCGGTGACCGGGTTGTCTTGGTAACGCAGACAGCCCTGTCTGCTGTATCGCAGGCTGCCCAGCCTGCGGGGCGGCGAAGGGAACCAGGCGCGTGGACGAAAAGACAACGGAAGACAACGGGGTCAAGTCTACAATATTGACATACGAGTGTCTGTGGTGGCTTGCTGGAGGGTGCCATGTCACGGGCCTTGCGCATTGTGGTGACCGAAGGATGGTATCACGTGGTCAACCGCGGACAGCGGCGGGAGTAGATCTTTTCATGCGGACGATGACCGGCGACGTTTTCTCGGCTTGGTGGCCGAACTGCCGGATCAATTCGGGGTGGACATCCACGCGTTCGTCCTGATGGACAATCATGACCATCTCCTGGTGCGAACCCCCGAACCGAACTTGAGTCAGGCCATCCGCTGGTTGCAGGTGAGTTATGTCAGCCGTTTCAACTAGGGTCATCGGACCGTCGACCACTTGTTTCAAGGGCGGTTCAAAGCCCAAATTTTGCAGGACGAAGGGCGCGTGATTCGTGTCGCGCGGTATCTCCATCTGAATCCTGTGCGTGTGGGATGTTTGGGGTTGGGAAAGGGATGGGCCGATGCATGTGGTCGTGAGGTTCCTGCGGTATCGGTTGGTGGAGGTGGTGCGGCAGATCAAGGGGCTGAGGTGTGCCACGGCGGTGCAGGGGATCAAGCGGTTTGCCGCGGCGGAGACAACGGATGCCAAGCGTCAGCGTTTCGTGAAGAAACTGCGGAGGGTTATGTCAGATATCGGAACTTGACCCCATTGCGTTCCAGACCCCATTGCGTTCCTCCGCCGGGGCGGCCGAAGCTCTCAACGGCATCATCCAAACGGTCAAACGCAAGTCCCGAGGCTTTCGGTCGTTCGAATATTTCCGCACGATGATCTACCTCGTCGCCAGAAAACTCACCTTCGACTTGCCCCAACCTTTCCCATCCACCCACACAAAATCACATTGAGGCTAGAAATCCGATCTCCATCACTTTTTTCCGAGAGCTAGCGGGGCAGGCTTCCCACAATCGGACATTCTTCTTGCGGCAGAAATCCGGAACGTTGAAGGTTCGCGCCAAGCCGTGAAAAGCAAACTCCGATCCGTTGCCTGATAACAACATCGTCGCTCGCGCGCTCGCCTGCTGGGCTTTGGCAGGGTTGGCTGCGGCGGTCGCCGCACGGAGCCCGCTCCCTCTGCATGTGCCTTCGCCCGACTGGCGTGATCAAATCGTCTACTTCGCGCTCATCGACCGCTTCGACGACGCCGACCCGCGCAACAACGACCAGGGCCACCGCGAACACGATGCGAGGCACCCCGAGCGCTTCAACGGCGGCGACCTGAAGGGCCTGCTGCGCCGCCTCGACTACATCCAGGGCCTCGGCGCCACCACGCTGTGGATCACGCCCTGGGTGCGTAACCAGTGGGTGGACGGCGCGCTCGGCTACTACGGTTACCACGGCTACTGGGCGCAACACTTCAAACAGGTCGATCCGCATTGGGGCTCGCTGGCCGAACTGCAGGCGTTGTCGCGCGGCCTGCACGGGCGCGGCATGTACCTGATGCAGGACGTGGTGGTGAACCACGTCGGCAACTACTTCGACATCCGCGGCGGCGGCAGCGCAGACGATCCGGCGCGCCGCTGGCAGCTCAACACACGCTCGCGCCCGACCACGGCGCCGACGCAGCCGCCCTTCCACCTGAACGACCCGCGCCGCGCCGTCCACCGCGAGGCCGCAATCTACCACTGGACGCCCGGCATCGATGACCACACGAACCTGCGCCAGGAGCACACGCATCAGCTGTCGAGCCTCGACGACCTCAACACCGAGAACCCGGCGGTGCGGCGCGCGCTGCGGAAGAGCTACGCGCACTGGATCCGCGCCGCCGGAGTCGACGCGATGCGCATCGACACGGCGTTCTACGTGCCGCCGGAGTTCTTCGAAGACTTCGTGCATGCTCGCGACCGTGCCTCGCCCGGCATGGCCGAGGCGGCGCGCCGCACTGGCCGCCGCGACTTCCTCGTCTTCGGCGAAGGCTTCGGCATCGACCGCCCGGGCGAGGACGCGAAGGCGCGCCGCATCGAGAGCTACGTGCGCGGCCCGCGAGGCGAGCGGCGCCTGCACTCGATGCTGAACTTTCCGCTCTACGGCACGCTCGGCGACGTCTATGCGCGCGGCCGTCCGGCGGCCGAGTTGGCCGAGCGCATCCGCCACATGCTCGCGCTGCACACCGACCCGCACCGCATGCCGAGCTTCGTCGACAATCACGACGTCGACCGCTTCCTCGCCGGTGGCAGCGAGCCGGCGCTGAAGCAGGCGCTGCTGGCGATCATGACATTGCCGGGCATCCCGGTCGTCTACTACGGCACCGAGCAAGGCTTCACGCAGCCGCGGCCGGCGATGTTCGCCGCCGGGTCGAACTCCGGCGGCCGCGACCGCTTCGACACCACGGCACCTCTATACCGCGCCATCGCCGCGATGGCCGCGCTGCGCAAGGGCGAGAAGGCGCTCACGCGCGGTACGCCGCAAGTTCTGCACGCCTGCGCCGCAGGGCCGGGAGCGATCGCCTGGAGCAGCACCCATGAAGGGCGCTCGCTCGTCGTCGCTTTCAACAGCGCCGACGACGAACGGCTGCTCGACAACCTCGACACCGGTCTGGCCGCCGGCGGGGTGCTGGACGGGCGGTACGGGCTCGACGGCAAGCCTGCCGATCTGGTGGCCGGCGCGGGAGGGCGCATCAGCGTGCGACTGCCGCCGCGCGCCGGCTGGGTGTGGGCATCAGCGGCTCCGGCCGTTCGCGCGACAACGGCGGGCGCACCCGCGACGCTGTCGGCCGCCCGCCCGATCACGCTCGAGCCACCACCACCCGTGGTGAGCGGCGATTTCGAGGTCGCGGGCAGTGCGCCGGGCCGGCGCGAGGTGCTGGTAGTGACCGACGGCGACCTTGCCCGTGCGGTACGCGTGGCGCCAGGTGCCGACGGGCGCTTCACGGCGCGCATCGACACCGGGCGCTCTCACAACGGCGCACTGACGCACCGCGTCGTCGCCTGGGCCGCCGACGATGCGCACTCGGCCTCGTCGGCGCACGCTTTCCGCGTCGAGCGGCCCTGGCAGCTGCTCGCCGAAGCCGACGACCCCGCCGGTGACGACCGGGGCCCCACCGGATCCTACCGCGCCCCCACGCATCCGAGCTACGTGGCGGGCCTGATGGACCTGCGCCGCGTGCGCGCGCTCGGCAACGGCGGAACGCTACGCATCGAGGTCGAGACCGGCGCCCACTCGGGCGTGTGGTCACCGGCGAACGGCTTCGACCACGTGGTCTACACCGTCTACATCGAGCTGCCCGGCCGCCCCGGCGGGGCTCGCGTGCTGCCGTTGCAAGGTGGCGAGGCGCCCGCGGGTCTCGCCTGGCACCGGCGGCTGCGCGCACACGGCTGGAGCAACGCGCTCTTCGACGCCGAGGGTGCGTCGGCCACGTCGGAGGGCAGGCCGATCGCGCCGGCGGCCATGATCGCGATCGATGCGGCGCGGCGCACGGTGTCCTTCACGCTGCCGGCGGCAGCGCTCGGCGACCTGCCGAGCCTCGCCGGTACGCGCGTGTGGGTGACCACCTGGGACTACGACGGCGGCTATCGCGCGCTCGCAGTAGAGCCGGGGCCCTTCACCTTCGGCGGCGGCGGCACCGGCAGCGAGGCCAAGGTGCTCGACGCCTCGCCCGTGCTCACGCTGCGCTGAAAACGAACCGTTGAGCCGTGGACGTTCAAGCGGAGGTGCGAGGAATCGAGCAAGGCGTGAGACCGGAGTGGGAGAGGATTGTGCGGGCGAGTGAAGGGATTCTGGGCCGGAGCTGAGAAGGGATGATGCGAGGGCACGGGGATTGGGGACGGGATGGGATTATGTCTGTGGCCGTGAGGTTCCTGCGGTATCGGTTGGTGGAGGTGGTGCGGCTGATCAAGGGGTTGAGGTATGCCACGGAGGTGCACGGGATCAAGCGGTTCGCCGCGGCGGAGGCAACGGATCCCGAGCGCCAGCGCATTTTGAGTCGACGTATGGTTTCCTCAAACCATTCCTCCCCGCCCAGGGTAACATTCGCTTCGAGTCAAATCGCAGCGAACGAGCGAACGCCGTGTATCCCGATGTTGTTGGTAGGGCGGGCCTGTCCCAGCCCGCCGCCCACGGGATGCAAAACATCATGCTCCGGCGGCGCGCCGGGACGGATGCGCCCTACCTGCATCACCGGCAACATCGGGATGCACCGGAGCGAACGACGGCGTCAAGAAAGAGCTTTGCTCGGCATTGCCTTCGCCTTATCGTTGAGGCTTCCGCACAACTTGGTCTTGAATAGCCGCAAGGAGTTGGGCAAAGCTCCATCCGCTCGAGAATTCAAATAACTAGCCCTCAAGCGATATGTGAGACGCGGAGTGGAGATCGATCTTATGAAACATACCCAGACGTCAGGCATTGCTGGTGCCTCCTTGCAGACGGCCCAGGGATTGCGCGGTGGCCAAGCTGCTCCCGACACGGACGCCGGCGGAACGATCGGAACAGGGCGCGCGGGCGATGCCTTCACCCTGATCGAGTTGCTGGTCGTCATCGCCATCATCGCGATCCTCGCGGGTATGCTCTTGCCCGCGCTCTCCAAGGCTAAGGAGAAGGCGGTACGCGCCCAGTGCCAGAACAATGTGAAGCAAATTACGTTGGGCATGCACATGTACACCGGGGATTACCGCGACTTTTTGCCCGAACCCAACTGGAACTCGCCTTGGGTCAGAAGAGGCTGGCTCTATGATGCCGGTCGCCAATCGCCTCCAGATATTTCACGGCCGCCCTTCAGCACGAATCAAATCTCGGCCTATGAGACGGGATTGCTCTACACTTATATCCAAAGCCCCGCCGTGTATCGTTGCCCGCTCGACAGGACAAACAAGCCGGCTTGGAAAAATCGCGCTCAGAAGATGTCCAGCTATCTGATGAATGGCGCGGTCTGCGGATACGGTGCCGTTTCCCCCAACTCGTACAAAGCGTCCCAATTCCAGCCAGATTCGATCATTTTCTGGCAGGCCTTGGAATCGAACCCGGGCGACTTCAATGATGGCTCGAGCGGTCCAACCGAGGGGATCACCAGACTCCATTCGATTGGCACGACCGTCGGGGTTGTGGACGGACATGTCGAGTATCTGAAAACGCTGAAGTTTTACGCGTTGGCGAATGTCCCCGGGAAGAACGCCCTCTGGTGCAGCCCCGCCACTGCCAACGGCCGATAACTTTCGGATTGGAGTGAGCCGATTCTATTATGAAAACCTTCCGTGGCCTCGGCAGATGGCTGGTGACCTTTGCATTGGCGCTGTCGGCGTGTCAGAAACAGGATCCGGTTGCGCAGTTGGAGAAGACCGCTGACCTCATCGCCACGCCGGCTGTGCCCGAAAAGGGGGCCGAAGCGGCTCCAGTCACAGCGTCTCCATCCGCGCAGGTCAAAAGCGCGATCGCGGATTACAAGGCTGGCAATATGGAGGACGCCGTCACTCGACTGCAGTTGCTTCGGTCCACGGCGACTCTGTCGCCCCAGCAACGCATGGCGATGCAGGACAGCATCGCTGCGATCATGGCCGAGATTTATGCCCTGGCGGCTAAGGGAGATCAACGTGCCATCGCCGCCGTAGCCCAGTACGAGCGGATGCAGACCCGCCGGTGACTCGTTGCGGTGATGGCTCGCGACCGATGGGCCTACCGCTCCTGGATCAGCGGCGCTGGGCAGTGCGGACCGAGCGGACGGGTTCGTGCGTTCTGCGCTTCAATTGAGGCAATCACTTGGGCTCAGGGGAAGAGACAACGGGGTCAAGTCTACAATATTGACACACGCGGAGTGTGCGGTGGCTTGCTGAAGGGCACCATGTCACCACCCTTGCGCATTCTGATTGCGAGAGGATAGTATCACGTGGTCAATCGCGAACAGCGGCAGGAGCGGATTTTTCATGGGGACGACGACCGGCGACAATTCCTCGGCTTGGTGACCGAATATCCGGATCGATTCGGGGTGGAGATCCATGCGTTTGTCTTGATGGACAATCATGACCATCTCGTGGTCCGAACCCCTGAACCGAACTTGAGTCATGCCGTCCGCTGGTTGCAGGTGAGTTACGCCAACCTTTTCAACTGGGCTCATCGGACCGTCGGCCACTTGTTGCAAGGGCGGTTCAAAGCCCAGAACTTGCAGGGCGAAGGGCGGGTGATTCGCGTCGCGCGGCATCTCCATCTGAATCCGGTGCGTATGGGAGGCTTGGGGTTGGGAAATGGATGGGACGATGGATGTGGCGGTGAGGTTCCTGCGGTATCGGTTGGTGGAGGTGGTACGGCCGATCAAGGGGTTGAGGTATGCCACGGCGGTGCAGGGGATGAAGCGATTCGCCGCGGCCTCCGTTGCCCCCGCCGCGACGTCCGGCGAGCTGATCTTCCACATCCTCACCGCCCTGGCCCCGTTCGAGCGACGGTTGATCCAGGAGCACACCCGCTTCGGGCTGGAAGCGGCACGCGCCCGTGGCCGGAAGGAAGGTCGGGGACTGGTGGCTGTAGATCACGAAAAACCAGGCCGAACCCTTCTGCTGCGACTTGCGGCGAGCCCGACTGGCCCTGGAGAGCCGCAAGTAACCGCACCGGCCTTGACAATCGTTCCGGCGGTGGCGAAATGCCGTTCCGGCGCTGACCGGTCAGACCCCGGGTGAATCGGGGGCAGTGTAAATCTCGCAACGGTGCCCATGACTCAACAACGCAAAGTGATGCTTGTGACCGGTGCGGCCGGTTTCGTGGGAACCCGGCTCTGCCAGCGCCTGACCGCGTCTGGCCATCAGGTCATCGGCCTCGACAACTATTTCACCGGGTCGCGGGACCACCCTGTTGCCGGAGTGGATTACCGGGAAGCCCACACCAAAGACATCGAACGCGCGGTGCGCGAAACGCCCGATCTCGTCTATCATTTGGGCGAATATGCCCGGGTGGAAGTAAGCCTGCGCGAACCCGCGCTGGTCTGGGACCTCAACGTGGCCGGCACCTTCGGCGTGCTGGAATTCTGGCGTCAACGCGGCTGCAAACTGATTTATGCCGGCTCCTCCACCAAGTTCGCGGATGGCGGGCTCGGACGCGACCAGAGCCCTTACGCCTTTACCAAAGCCACCAACTCGGAATTGGTGCGCAACTACGGGGCGTGGTATGGACTCCCCTTTGCGATCACTTATTTCTACAACGTGTATGGGCCCGGCGAACGCAGCGGGAAGTACGGTACGGTGATCGAGATTTTCCGCCAACTCTTCCTCCAAGGCAAACCGCTCCCCGTCACCGCCCCGGGCACGCAACGTCGTATTTTCACCCACATTGAGGACATCGTGGACGGACTCCTGCTCGTCGGTGAAAAGGGTGAGGGAGATGAATTTGGATTGGGCGCTGAAACTTCCTATTCCATCCTGGAACTGGCCAAACTCTTCGGGTCCCCCATCGAGATGCTCCCCGAAACGGCGGGCAATCGGTTCCAAGCCACTCTGGACAGCACCAAAGCCAGGGCCATCGGGTGGCAGGCTCGGCACAAACTTGTGGATTACATCCGCTCCATCACCGAATCGACCCGCCTGCCCTGAATCGCCCTCATCAGCCCCTGCAGATCGAAGCTCCGACGATTACTTCCGATGACCTTCCGATCCGGACGTCCCAGGATCGATGATCTCGACCACCGCATCGAATCGCTCGCCGTAGCGTCTGCCGTCCAGTGTCACATCGAAGGCCACAAGCCGAACCCCAGGCTTCGCGGCGGAGTTCGCCCGCACTTCCAATTCAAAAGTTCGACGCTCCTCACTCTGGAGTTCACCTTCGAGGACAGGATCCAAAGCCTCAAGTCCCTCGCCGCACCGAACCCGAATCGAGTGGCGCTGCGGTCGCGAATGAAAGTTTCGCACCCCTAATTTCAATTTCACGACCTTCCCTGGTAACACCCGGGCGCGGTAAGGCTCGGCGCGGACCCAAAAAGGATCAAAGCCCAGGCGGTAGTCCTCCTCCGCGATCAATTCCCGAAAGGCATCCCTCATCTTGTAAGCCCAATCCCGATAACGTTCAACAAAGGCCGCAGGTTCCGGCATGACGTAGGAATGTCCTCCCAAGATCAAGTCGGGCTGCAACCGCTTCAGCAACTCGGCGCCCACGATGTAACCTTCCTCAAGGATAGCGCTGTTATGCGCCACCATGGCTTCGTGCCCGGTTTGTTCCGGATCGCGCGGATCGCCGAAAAGATTGTCGCCCGTAAAAATCACTTTCTTGCCATCGATCATCCCATGAACACAAAGGGCGAACTCCGTCTGTCCCGGCATCCACTCCACCGTGAAATCCCATCCGCCCCACTGAAATCGCTCCCCGCTCGCAAACGTCCGATCAAACCGAATCCGGTCCACCCCGGTGCCGTAAGCCTGAATGGGCGCGCAGTAATCGAAATCCTCGGGCCGCTCGCAAACCGCCACCATGCGGTCCAATCCCCACAGCTTCGTTCCCCACCGAGCCTGCAAATGCGGCGCCTGCAAGAAATGATCCCCGTGCATGTGGGTGGGAATCACCGCGTCGATGGTCTTCAAGCCCAGTTTCGAGCGCATGCCCTCGAGCGCAGTGTCCAGAAAATTGGTGGCGAGCAATCCGCAATCCACCGCCAACCCCCGGCCATCCTTCGACATGATAAGGTAGAAATTCGGATAAAACTCAGGCCCGCGAAACTTGAAGATATGCGGCGTGACCCGCCACACATGGTGAACTTCGGTAGGACGCGATACCGGGTCCTGCGCGGCGGCGGAAAAGGTCTTCACCGGGTACCCTCGGACCAGCAACCGTTCGAAGCGAAACAGCTTCTGTTGAAAGGCCGCGAGCGCAGACGCGGGTTCTGGGATCGCGTTTCCATGCGAAGGAAACAGCCATGCGGGCTGATAACCCTCCAACTGGCCCGCGGCGTTGGCCAGTGCCCAAACGCCTGCCGCGAAACCATAGTCCCACTCGCTGTCAGGCCAGGCGTGAATCTTGCCCCCTTCCAGCATCGCGTCACCGCTGAAAGCAACCCAGCGTCCACCGTGCTTGATCAAATAGGACATGCCGCCCGGACTGTGTCCGCGGGTGTCCACACACCAAATCTCATGCCCCCGCCAAACAATCTGGTCCATCGTTTTGAACGTGCGGTCCAGCGGGATGGGATCAACCGGCGGCCGCACAAAGCTCGAGCCATGAATCGTGAACGGATCGTTCAACCTCACCCGCATCCGGCGAAACGAAAGCGGACTCTCGAAGAGAGCGCGCTCAGCCTCGGGCGCCGCCACCCGGGTGCCACGCCGGCGCCAAGGTTCGAGCAAGGGAGCGCCTTGGCATTGCTCCCGGTGATGATGAGTGAACAGGACCCAATCGATCCGGGAGACGCCAATTTGTCCGAGTTGAGCCAGCACCGATCCATCGCCCAAATCGATCAGGAGTGAAGCGTCCCCGTCGCGCAACACGTAGACATGACAGGTGTCGCTCCATCGATAAACAAAGGGAAAACGCTCCGGATCGGGCCGCGTCCATGTCCCTGCCGGGGCCTCGGACCGTGCCACGGCCGCAAGGCCGAAAAGCAACCAGAAGCACCAAGTGATCCATCCTCTGGTCCTCATCTGATCACGCGTGCGCATCAAGTCCGGCGTTTCTCGGGCTCCCGGTTTGACCGAGGTCTGGGCGACGCGCGCTTGGGATTTCGTTCGCGGAGAACATTGAGTCCCTAGGCGGTCCGAGGGAGAATCCTCCCCAATCTTGGTGAAAGATGGTTTCATGATGTCACCGCGACGAACTGGCTTGGGCCTTCCACTTCGACAACTTCCGGTACAACAGTCCAAAAAAGAGAGCGCCGCAGGCATTGACTCCGAGCGTGTACCCCAGTTTGTACCTTCGACCGTCATGATGCGCGGAGAAGATGGCCACGTCCTTGCCCATCGCCAGCGACGGCAGCGCAATCGGCATCATGGCTCCATGGGCAACACCGTCCCAGAAACCGGCTTGCATCTTGAGTTCGGCTGAACGCGCCACGGAACGATTCAGGGTTGAGGTGAACAACCAGGTTGCCACCCCGAAAACCGAAAGCCGCATCATCCAGCGTCCGAGGCTCTGCAAACGCTCGCTCATGAACGCGGGATGATGATCTCCGTCGGCGCCAAAGCCGGCGGATCGGTCGATTCCGCACCACGTTCGGCTCGGGCCTGACGGCAAACGTTCCAATACCACCGAAGCCACCGTCCCCCATCGCTCAGCGGCGAAATATGGCTTCGGCTCTTAAAATAGATCGTTTGAATCGGGACCCATTCCACTCGTTCACCCCGAAGCACAAAGGAAAGCAACACTTCGCTCTCAATCTGAAACCGACGGGAGCTTGGACCGGCGGAAATCAGCGACGGCACGTGGACAAGCCGGAATCCGCATTGGCTGTCCGGAAGGTGGCTTCCACTGAGTCTGGAAAGCCGCCGGCTCATCCAGGCATTGGTCCAAGCCCTCAAGCGGGGCATGTGCGGACAACTGAAATCACGCTGACCGGCCACCAGGGTGGCGGCAGTTCGGTCCGCCGCCTCAAAAAACCGCGGGATATCCTCAGGCGCGTGCTGTCCATCACCATCCAGAAACAGCACCCATTCGCAGCCTTGTTGGGCGCACCATTCCCATCCTGTTTTCAAGGCGGCGCCTTTTCCACGATGTTCCGGGTGACTCAACACCGTCGCCCCTGCCGTTTGCGCCACTTGGGCAGTGCGATCCGATGAGGCGTCATTCACCACCACGGTATTGGGCAAAAACTCGCGGACACGCGGCACCAATTTCCCCAGTGCCCATTCCTCATTCAAGGCGGGCAGCACCGCGGCGCAACACTCACTCCAGGCCGCGCCCATTTTTGCCAACCTCCCGCTCATTCGTGATTCCAGGTCTAATCGTGTTTGCAAAGGGCAGGCTAGAGAACTCCGTGCGCCACCTCAGGTTGAGGCAAGGTCCGCGCAATCTCCGCCTCGCGATATCCGAAGCCCACCGGGCCGAGTGTGCTCCAATCCACATGACCATCCCGCCTTCGGTAGAGTCCGGGATGCACTTGAGCCTCGGGCGCCGAAGCTTCCGGGTAAAATTGCATGGCATTGGTTTCGACGCCCATGATGGTTCCGACGTGCGCCGCCAGGAGGACGTGCGGGATTTGCGCGAGCATCGGATTGGTTAGATCCTGCACCATCAGGGTCATGCCATGCGCCTTCGCCCAGCACGCGCTCAACAGGGCTCCCGACTGGGTCTTGCAGGTCTTCAGCGCCACACCTGTCCAACCGAGTTCGCGTCCCAACCTCACCAATCGCCAGTCATGGGCGCTCTCGTCCAGAAAGAGCGGTTTGCGGGCCGAAACACTGTGCGCGTCAATGGCGGATTCCTCCAAGTCGTAGGGAAAAGGCTGCTCCACGTAGAGAAGGGAAGCGAAGGTTCGTGGATGCTCGTCACGCAAACGGTCGAGGATGCGGTCCACATACGCGGCAGCATGCACGGTGCAATTGAAATCCGCGGTCAGCCATTCGACACCGTATTGCGCCGCCAATTCCCCCACTCGAACCACCCGCTCGAAGTCCCAGCCTTCATCGTTCCCCCGCAGCTTGATCTTGAGACACTTGAGACCGTCGCGCTGGATCCAATCCTCCAGGAGCACGGGATACCCGTCCTCAGGCTCCTGGCCTGTCAACTCGGTCGCGTCAATGGGATCGAGTCCCCCCACCAGATGCCACGCGCGAATCTGCTTCCGCGCCGGCCGGACAAGGAAGTCTTCTGGGAAGCGTCCGGCAAATCTGACCTTCACTGCCGGGGCCGGCTGCAAAAAATGGGACAAATCGCGCGTGATCCAATCCTGCGAGTAGATGGAGTAAGCCGTCACTTCGTGCAACCGGGCGTAGGCATCGTGCAGCGCCTGATCAAACACGGAGCAGCAGATCAACGCCGCGAGCCAGGGCATGCGTTCCGCGTCGGGACGGACTTCGTTCCACTCCCGCCACACCCTTTTCAACTCCACCTCCTGAAAATCCCATCCCAATTCAACCGGATGCCCCCAAGCGTCAAACTCCGTCCAGGCTCGCGCCAATCGCCGGGTCATTTCTTTCATGGCTTCCAGGCGAACCCCGAACGGAATCGAGCTTGGCCAGGTCCATTGGACGCTCAGAGGCGTCTCGCCCCAACCCTCGGCGAGATCGCCCTTTCTTCCGCGCACCATGAGGCGCGCGCGGGCGCACAACGCCGTCGTCAGCGTTTCGCCGCCGAACTTCAAGGGCACCCTGGTTGCGATGGGCAGAAAATGAAGGGCGGCACCCGCCAAACGCACGTCCCGGACCGATTGGCTCACGCTGTTCCTTTCCTCGCGGAAGGACGCGGCACGAAACAACATGAGTGGGTTCGCAAAAGGTTCATCGCAGGAACAGCGGCCACGCACTCTATTCCGGGAAGGGGCTGCATTTCAAATGCCTTGTGACGCAGATGGGTTTTCCCTAAATTCGGGATTCACGAAACGATATGAAATCGAACCGATCGCCGCTGGCTCATATTCCCGCCCTGCAGTACGAAGGCCCTCAAAGCCGCAATCCCTTCGCCTTTAAACACTACAATCCCGAGGAGATCATTGAAGGCAAGACGATGAAGGACCATCTTCGGTTCTCCGTCGTTTACTGGCACACGATGCGCGGGACGGGACAGGATATGTTCGGGGTGGGCACGGCGCAAAGGCCGTGGGAGGATTTCACGGATTCGCTGGAAATGGCCAAACGAAGGGTCCCGGTTTTCTTCGAATTCTGCCAAAAATTGGGGGCTCCATTTTACGCATTCCATGATCGCGATGTTTCGCCTCACGGCAAGACGCTCCGGGAATCCAACAAGCACTTGGACGTCATCACCCGCCTGCTGAAGGAACAGCAAAAAGCCACCGGCGTGCGTTTGCTGTGGGGAACCGCGCAGCTCTTCGTACATCCCCGCTACATGCACGGCGCCGCGACGAGCTGCAACGCGGACGTCTTCGCCTACGCCGCCGCGCAAGTCAAAAAGGCCCTGGAGGTCACCCATGAGCTGAACGGCGAAGGTTACGTTTTCTGGGGAGGACGTGAAGGTTACACCACGCTCCTCAACACGGACTTGGAACGGGAGATGGACCACCTTGGCGCATTCCTCAACATGGCGGTGGACTATAAGAACAAGATTGGATTCAAGGGCCCCTTCTACATCGAGCCCAAGCCTAAGGAACCCACCAAGCATCAGTACGATTCGGACGCAGCCGCTTGCCTGAACTTTCTCCGGCAATACGACCTGATGAACGACTTCAAGCTCAACATCGAAACCAACCACGCCACATTGGCCGGACACACGATGCAGCATGAGCTGGAGGTCGCCGGCACCGCCGGCGCGCTCGGGTCCATCGATGCCAACATGGGCGATGTGCTGCTGGGATGGGACACGGACCAATTCCCCACCGACCTCTACCTCACCACCCAGGTCATGCTCAGCATCCTCAAATTCGGGGGATTCACCACCGGTGGCACCAATTTTGACGCCAAGGTCCGCCGCGAGAGCTTCACCGTGGAGGATTTGTTCCACGCGCACATCGCCGGCATGGACACCTTTGCTCGAGGGCTAAAGATAGCCGCGGCCATTCGCAAAGATGGCCGTTTGCAGCAATTTGTGAAGGATCGCTACCGAACTTGGGACGCCGGAATCGGCGCGAAAATCGAAGCCGGCCGGTGTGCCTTTGAAGATCTCGAGGCCCATGCGCTCAAAATCGGCGAAGTGAGCGGGCTTGAAAGCGGCCGCCAGGAATTGCTCGAGAACTTGATCAACGAATTCATTTGACCCGGGGCTTTTCGGAAAGCTCGAGCA
>VHDF01000082.1 GCA_016871495.1 Verrucomicrobiota bacterium
ATTTTAAGTCCCGTATGTCTGCCATTCCATCACACCGGCGACGAGGGCGAGGTGCGCCGCTCCTGGACGCGCGGAGTGTGGTCCGCTTGGGGAAAATTCCCAAGCAAAACTCATCGGGCCCCTACGCCAGTGCATCCGCAAGTTGTCGGTAGCGGTTGTCACGCGGTAGACCGCAGTGTTACTGGCCGCAGCGCAACGAGGGCCACCTCCAACGATCCGCGGAGCACCTTGCCGATGCGAACCCGGCGGAGCTCATGAGCACAAGGACCGAATCCGTCCCGTCTCGTTCTTGGGGGCAGACAGCTAGAAATGCTCGAACGCGCAGCGGCCGTGACTTGGTACCCCCAGCACGCCATTCCTCACCTCAGAACGTCAACATTTGAGACTTGACCTCATTGCGGTAAAGGAATCCACCAGTTCGAATTCACGCCTTGAGCGCGACCGAGGAGATCAGCCTGAGATGAGCGAGTCTTGTTCCCGAAGGTGGAAACTGGAAGGTAAGCGTCAAGCCATCCGCATCCCCCGGGAGTTGGCCGGTGCGAAGAATTAGGGTGACGCCGGGGAGATCTGCCCCGCAGATTCTGAACTCGTGCAAAACGAACTCGACATCGTTCGCGACGTCTCGCAGCGGTTGGAGCAAGGTGGCCTCGGCTACATGCTGACCGGTTCCATGGCGATGAACTACTACGCGCAACCCCGCATGACGCGCGACATCGACTTCGTGGTCGCGTTGCTACCGGGGGATGCAGACAAAATCGTCTGTCTCTTCTTGCCCGACTATTACGTCTCCCGCGAGGCGGTCAGCAGCTCCATCGCGCACGAATCCCTGTTCAACCTCATCCACCAAGAGAGCGTCATCAAAGTGGACTTCATCGTGTGCAAGAGCACGGCCTATCGGCGCGCCGAGTTTGAGCGCCGGCAACGCATCACCGTCGAGGATTTCTCCACCTGGATTGTCAGCAAGGAAGATCTCATCATCTCCAAACTCTGGTGGGCCAGGGATTCCCTCTCTGAACTGCAACTGCGCGATGTGAGGAACCTCGCTGACACGGGTGGCGACAAAGCCTACATCGAGCGCTGGACGAAGGAATTGGGGCTGCATACCCTTTGGGAGCAATGCCAGAAATGACCGACACCCCGCCCGAAATTGCCGAGATGGTCCGCGCTCGGCTCATGGCCCGTTCCGGCGCGGAACGCTTCCGCATGGGGGTGGAGATGTTTGAAGCCGCCCGGCGCGTCACGCTCGCCTCCCTGCCCGCCGATTTGACCGAGGCGGAACGAAAGCGCCGCCTCTTTGAGCGGATTTACGGCCTGCCGATGCCGGTGCACAAATGAACACTCTCCGCCACGCACTTCCCTAGAGCACGGTTAATCTCAAGGTGAAGCCTCTTGAACCGCGGATACGCGGAAATGGAGTGCGTTGTTTACGCCGCTTCAGCGCCCGATCTTGAGTCCGCGTCCCTTCCCTGATGCCAGGAGCCGAGCAGGATACGCCTGCGGTGATATCCTTGGGGAAGAAACTCTATTCTGAGAAGCGACTTTCGAAGAACAACACGCAGGCCTGCGCGTCGTGTCATGGGGTGGGGGGGCGTGCAGGTGTTGACAATTGCCAGCGGTCGAATCAAATTGACCATGCATTGGTCGACATGGCTGACCCACCCTGGCCGACATGTTTCCTTTAAATCACTCCCTTATCACGTTGTTGCGGAATGATTTAAAGAAAACATGTCTCTTTTTGCGAGAATGAGCGACGGGTCAATCATTTCGACCCCGGACGGGTCAATTTGATTCGACCGCTGGCAGAAGATGCGCGGGGGACGCGCAAGGGGTGGTTGTCGTAAGCGAATCCGGATAGGACCCCGGTCATGAGCCATCACCAGCTTGTCCACGGGTCCGTAAAGGATCTGCCTCGTTCTTCGTCATGACCTTCTTTTCCAGGCCGTTGCCGCCAAGATCTTCCGACAGATTGATGCTGGTCAATTGCCGGTTTTAGCAAAAACCCCCGCCGGGCCGGGGTGCGGAACGGGGAGTAACTTCAGCATCAAGTTAGTCGGGAGGTTTAAGGATCAAGCATTCGACATGTCCGCCGCCGAATTCCTATCCCACGGCGGTGGTCATCAGCAGACAGCCGGATCCGATCCCGGCGTTGACCGCGATTGACCCCATGATACGACCGTCCAGCAACCCGAACGAGCAGCGGCCGTGACTTGGCACCGCCCATCACGCCATTCCTCACCACAGAACGTCAACATTTGAGACTTGACCCCGTTGCAATCGCCCCGTTGCAACCCGCCGTTGCAGCGCCGCCTGTTTTTGCCGCAGCATTAGCCGTTGGGTTTCGGCGGCGAGAGCGTGGCGACATGGGAAAGCGGCGGAGGGCCGCCGCAGACCAAGACGCTCCGCGTTGGCGTGGACCGTTGGTGAACTCGACAGAGTCTTGGAGTGCGCCAGTCCTCTGGCGCTTTGGGTCCGCGCAAAAGGGTAGGCCCCATTGCGGGAGTCAAAATCATGCAACTTGTTTACGGTAACCGCCGCGACAAGAGGGTGGGTGCAGCAGCATCGTGCCAGTGCCCAGAGTCGGAGAAAGGTTAGGTTGAGCTTCGTCACGGTTCATCCCTTCAGCCAAAGCAGCCGGAGGCTGAAGCAGAAAGAGGAACAGGGGTTCAAGTCGGAGGCGTGCGGGGAAGCCCGGGTGGCGGAGCCCCAGGGCTGACCGGCACGCCGGAGACGGTGAACTGAAAGAAGTCCAGTTAGAGCTTGTCCCAGAAGTAGGCGTGTTGAATATGAGGTGTCGCACGTTAGCTATGATTGCGTACACGATCGATAATAGCAGCATGCATAATGCGTTTTCGACCAATGTTGCATGTGAGGAGTTAGTCACTGCCAGCGATCGAATCCATTCGACCGCTGACATGCCGTATCGTCCCCCAAGGCCCAGCAAAGATTGTGGCGCCCCGTGATCTGAAATCCGAGCGCCGATCCGCCGACGCGCTGCCGGTCAATCTTGGGAACCTTGGCCGGGAGCCAGGGATTCCAATTCGAGAGAAGCTTTCTCCCAACCTTCGGTCGCATGGGCGACGTCCGCGGCGATCTGGCCCAGATCGCGGCGGAGGTTCAGAAGGCGTTTGCCATCCTTGAGCACAGCCGGATCCGCCGCGGCTTCCTCCAACTCCCGCTGGCGCGCTTCGAGCCGGGTGATGGATGCCTCGAGTTCGCGCACCTCGGCTTCCTTCGCCTTGCGGGCACGGGCGCGGGCCTGGCGGGCCTCCGCTTCCAGTCGCTTCTGTTCTTTGGTTCGGTCCGAATGGCGTTCGGAGCGGGGTGCCTCCCGGACCGTGGTTTGTTCACGGGCTTGAGTCTCGCGCTGTTCGCGCTCGGCCATTTTGGAGCGGTAATATTCGTAATCGCCGGGGAAGGCGGCGAGCCGGCCATGCTCGACATGGACCACGTGATTGGCGAGCGAGCGAATGAAATGAACGTCGTGGCTGATGAAGATGAGCGTTCCCTCGAAGGGATCGAGCGCGGCGGTGAGCGCTTCGATGCTGGCCATGTCGAGATGGGTGGTGGGCTCGTCCATGAGGAGGAGGTTGGGCGGATCCAGCAGCAGCTTCACGAGCGCGAGCCGGCTTTTCTCGCCGCCGCTCAGCACGCTCACCCGCTTGAACACGTCATCGCCGCGAAAGAGAAAACAGCCGAGAATGGATCGCACCGCTTGTTCGGTCACGCGCTGGGGAGTGTCGAGCGCCTCCTCCAGCACGGTGTGTTCCGGGTTCAGCATTTCCACCCGGTATTGCGCGTAGTATCCGGCGCGAACGTTGTGCCCCAGGAGGCGTTCGCCGGATTGCAAGGGGATGGCCTCCGCGAGGAGTTTGAGCAGGGTGGATTTCCCGGCGCCGTTGGGACCGACCAGCACGATGCGCTGGCCGCGCTCGGCTTGGAATTCGAGGTTTTCGTAAACCACGTTGTTCCCGTAGGCGTGCCGGATGCCGCGCAGGGTGATGACACGCTGGCCACTGCGGGGCGGCTGCGGAAAACGAAAATCGATGGTGGCGTCCGCCGATTCGGGCGCCTCGATTTTCTCCATGCGTTCGATTTGCTTGAGTTTGCTCTGCGCTTGGGTGGCCTTGGTGTTTTTGGCCCGGAACCGCTCCACAAACGTCATGAGCCGGGCGATTTCTTTCTGTTGATTCTTGTACGCGGCGAGCTGCTGGGCTTCGACCGATTCCTTTTGCTCGAGATAGGCGTCGTAGTTGCCGCGGTAACGCCAGAGCCGGGCCTGGCGCAGTTCCACGATGGATCCCGTCAGTTGATTGAGGAACTCGCGATCGTGCGAAATGAGCAGGATGGCTCCGGGATAAGTCCGCAGGTACTCTTGAAACCACAACAGAGCCGATAAATCGAGGTGGTTGGTGGGCTCGTCGAGCATGAGCAAGTCCGGTTCGCTCACCAGGAGCCGCGCGAGGTGCGCCCGCATCACCCACCCGCCGCTGAATTCCCGCGCCGGCCGATGGAACTGTTCTTCCCGAAACGCGAGGCCCTTGAGGATGCGCTTGGCCCGCGCTTCCGTCAGATGATCGACATGTGCGGCCTCCGCTGTGTTTGGACCGTGTTCCAGTCCGAGGCCGAGCGCCACGTCGAGCACCGTTTCGCTGCCGACGGGTGCGCTTTCTTGCGGAAGATGCCCGGCGGAAGCGCCACGCTCGAAGACCACCGCGCCCTCGTCCGGCTCCTCCCTTCCGAGGATGATGGAGAACAAGGTTGATTTGCCCGCGCCATTGGGGCCGACCAGGCCGACGCGATCGCCGCGGTTCAATTGTAAATCGGCGCCTTCGAAAAGGACTCGTCCGCCGAATGATTTGGTGACGCTGGCAACGGTGAGCATGCGGGAAGGGGCGAAGCGGAGGTTACGGACGGGCAGCGGCCGGAGGGTTGAGCCAAACCCAGCGCCAGCGCAATCCCTCAGGAAGCGAGGCGCCGGCGGTGGCGGAGAAATAGAAATGCCGCGCGATCGCATTGAAGGGAGGCAGCAATGAAGTGTCCAAACCCATCGAAGAAAGAATGTCGGTTTCCCCCGCGGATGCGCTGGAAGCGGGATCCTGATCTCGACGCGGAGAGAGCCGCGCGGTTTCCCAAGGCTCGCGAAGTTCAAGGTGCAACTGATGGATGCTGGCGAGTCCGCCGGCGGAGCCCCCCGCAAACTCGAGAGCTTGAATCGCTCCGGGCAGGGCTGCCAAGCCAGGGGCGTTCGTCTGACGATTTCTCAAGTGGTGGATCATGGCGGCTTCGCCTTGGGCGATCACGAAGGCGTTCGTCAACGCGGCGAAAAACACAGGTTGCGGGGGCTTGTCGTCCAGGTTGGAAGCAAAAGAGATCGGCTGGTAACGAAGGACATCATGGCCTTCGAGTTCGATTTGTCGCAGCGCCTTGTCATCTCCCGCGTTGGGGGCGATGGAAAACAGGGCGCGCACGCCAGCCATCATGTTCTTGGGGTGTTCGGCTCCCAAGACCACGACGGAGACGGCGTCGCGGGTCATGCTGTTGATGGCAGCGACAGGCTCCGATCGATAAACCGTCCAATCGTTGCCGAGACGTTCGAGGACTTGGCGGCGGAAGTCGACCGGAGGATTCAGATCCTTGCCCAGGGTATCGAGGACAAGTTTCAGCACGCTGCTCATTTCGGGCGAGACCGAGCTCAACACGCGTTCGAGTTCGGACCCGACTTTCGCGCCATCGAGTCGGAGCCGGGTGGCGTGGTGGGCTTGGGAGGGAACAAATGCGGGGATGGCCGCATCCCACGGATCGGGCGTAAGAACTCGGAAGAGGCCGGTGCGCTGAGTGGAAGGCACCCAAGCCGTCCATTCCGCGCTGAGGCGATTCGAGAAGGACTGCAGTTTCAGGGAAACGGCGCGCAGGACGTCGAAACCGAGGGCGCCGATGAATCTTTGTCCGGCGCTGCCCAGCAATCCCGAAGGGTTTTGTTCGCGCAACTCTTCTTTCAGGAGTTTGACCGCCCAAGGACCATTGAACCAAACGCTGGCCAGTCCGTTGTTGAGCACATCGGGCGCGGCCAGACGAAATTCAGGCAGGCTGGGGAGGGCGCCCGCAACCGGGCTTTCTTTCCTCTTGAGGATTTCCTCGAGCCCCTCGCGCGACTCTCCCAAGAGGAGGAAAGGCGGCGCAGACACCACATGGACGAGTTCCTGCCTGGCTGGTTTGTCCTCGGAGTCTGTCAACACTCGCTCGAAAGCGTAGGACGGGTTTTTTCCGATGGAACCCCGGGCGGGTTTGGATCCGCTGGCTTCCAAGCGCGAAAGGGCGTTGGTGAACTCGCGCGCCAGTTCGACGCCCTCGAGAAGACCGATCCACGCGGTGGCGGTGGACTTCGAGCCGGCCTTTTGGATCGCGGTGAGAGCGAAGAGGGAGGGGCCGGTGACGGCACTCCAGAGGTTCGAGAGCCGCAGTCCCGATTGTGTTTCGAGTGGACTGAGGAAGTCGGCATGCAACCGCTTGAGTGAGTCTTCGCGGAACGGGCGCATGGCCGGGTCGGACCATAATGCGCCCAGGGACGTTTGGGTTTGGGCGGCCTGCCAGGTCGCAGGCGGGGCCAGGAGAGTCCAGATCAGCGTGTTGGTAGGAAACCAAGCTGCCGACGGGGGCTCGGAGGCGTGGCCTCGGGAAAGCGTGGTGTAGCAACACGCCAGGATGGCGAGCAACCTGGCGGCGGAAGATGGAACCCAACGCGGCATCGGTAGAGGATGGAGGGGAGTCCGGAGGCTTGACAAGCTTCGGACAGGGCCGGGGTGCGTGTGGAAACAAGGGGCGGGGATCATCAACCCCCCAGGGCAGCCTCCCGGCAGGCCCTCAAAATGCGAGGAAGATTGTGGATTCTCCCTTGTTATTTCGAAGGCAATACAATTAGCATGCCCCAAAGCCACTTTGAATTTCATGCGCCACTTTGGATCTTTTGCCGCCCTGATTGCGGGCGTTTGGCTGACTGCGTTGACGGGCAAGGCTGCGGTCTCGAGCGACAAGCCCGTGCCGCCGAGCCCGCCGCTTCCATCTATTTCGTCTTTGCGATTGGAACCTTCCGAGCTGGTGTTGTCTGATGGGCGCGATGCGCGGAAGGTGCTCGTGCTGGGCGAGCGGGCAGAGGGTGGGGTGATCGATCTGACGAGCCAAGCCAGGTTCGAGCCTGAAGCGGGGCGCTTGGAAGTCGATGCGGATGGGTTTTTCACGGGGAAGATGGCTGGAGACTCCGTGGTCAAAATCAATGCGGCGGGAAGAAATGCGACCCTGCGGGTCAAAGTGGCGGGCACCTCCCTGCCTCCCGTTGGTTTCATCAAGGACGTGGAGCCGGTGCTTTCCAAAACGGGTTGCAACGCGGGTCCGTGTCATGGGGCTGACAAGGGGAAGAATGGTTTTAAGCTTTCGTTGCGAGGATACGACGCTGACTTCGATTATCACTCGTTGGTGAATGATTTGAGCGGGCGCCGGTTCAACCGGGTGAATCCGGATGAATCCTTGATGTTGTTGAAGCCGCTCGGCGAGGTGCCGCATGAGGGCCGGCAAGCGATCAAGCCCGGTTCGCGTTATCATCAGATCTTGAAGCAATGGATTGCGGAGGGCGCGGGCCGGGAGACCGGCGTTCCGCCACGTCCGGCCAAGATCGAGATTTTCCCGGCCCAAGTGGAAATGGACTTGCCGGGCCGGCAGCAGCAATTGCTGGTGGTGGCGACCTACGCCGACGGCACGACCCGCGATGTGACTCGCGAAGCGGTGTTGTCGAGCAGCAACGAGGAAATCGCCCTGGTGAAGGACCACACGGTCATCGCCCTGCGCCGGGGTGAAATGGCGGTGCTGGTGCGCTACGAGGGCGTGTATGAATCCCGCGAAGTCGTGATCATGGGCGACCGCACCGGGTTTGTGCAGGAAGAGATGCCGGAGCACAACGAGGTGGACCGGCATGTGCTCGCGAAGCTGAAGAAGATGAAGATCAATGCGAGCGAGCTTTGCACCGACGCGGAGTTTTTGCGGCGCGTGCACCTGGACCTGACCGGCCAGCCGCCTTCGGCGGAGAAAGCGCGCGCTTTCCTCGAGTCGAAGGAGGAGTCCCGCAAGAAGCGGGAGGCGTTGATTGACGAATTGATCGGATCTCCCGGCTACGGGGAATTTTGGGCGAACAAGCTCGCGGATCTCCTGCAGTGCAATTCCGAAAATCTGGGTAAGAAGGGCGTGTGGGTCTTCCGCAATTGGATTCGAGACCAGCTCATGTCCAACCGGCCTTATCACGAGTTCGTGAAGGAATTGGTGGTGGCGCGAGGGAGCACGTTCGAGAAGCCGGCCGGGAATTATCTGCGCGCCCTGCGAGATCCGGGCAAGATGACGGAGGATATTTCGCAAACGTTTCTCGGAGTGCGATTCAATTGCAACAAGTGCCACGACCATCCGTTCGAGCGCTGGACGCAGAACCAGTATTACGAGTTCAGCGCGTTCTTCTCCCAAGTGGCGTTCAAACGCGGCACGCTTGGGCGGGATCACTTGATCCGGCCCGGCGAGACCTATGCCTACGAACAAGTGTCGGAGGAAATCGTTTATCATTCGTACCAGGGAGGCGAGGCGAAGCATCCCAAGACGGACGAGGTGGTTCCGCCCAAGGCGCCTTACGGGAAGATGCGCGACATTCCGGCGGGCCAAGACCGCCGCCTGGCGTTCGCGGACTGGCTGGTGTCGAAGGACAATCCGTATTTTGCCAAATCCACCGTGAACCGTTTCTGGAGCTACTTTTTCGGACGGGGCATCATTGACCCGGTGGATGACATACGCGCGGGCAATCCCGCTTCGAATCCCGAGCTCCTGGCGGCGCTGGCCGACGGTTTTGTCCAGGGCGGTTACGATTTGCGAAAGTTGATGCGAACGATTGTCCGGTCGCGAACCTATCAATTGAGCCTCAAGCCGAACCGTTGGAACGAGGATGACACCGTGAATTTTTCGCGGCAAACGCCACGCCGATTGAGCGCGGAGCAGATGTTGGATTCGATCGCGGCGGCCACGGGACACCGGCCGCGGTTTCAAGATTTGCCGGCCGACATGCGTGCGGTGCAGGTGCCGGACGGCAAAGTGGCCGGCAACGATTTCCTGATGTTGTTCGGGCGTCCCAAGCGGCAGAGCGCGTGCGAGTGCGAACGCAGCAGCAACGTGACGCTTTCCCACGCGTTGAATTTGATCAACGGAAAGACGCTTGGCGAGAGCGTGAGTTCGGACTCGAGCCGCATCGCGAAACTGGCCGAGACGGAGAAGGATGATCGGAAAGTGGTGGAGGAGATTTATTTGAGTTGTCTGGGCCGGATGCCGACGGAGAAGGAATTATCCGTGGCGAGTTTGGGCGAGGGGAAGGAGCGTGTGGAAGGCGCTCAGGATCTGGTGTGGGCTTTGATGAACACGCCCTCGTTTTTGTTCAACCGATAATTGGAAGAGGAAGGATACACGATGATCTCGATACCTGGAGTTTCAGGAGCCACATGCGACGGTTTCAGCCGGCGCGAGTTTATGCGGCTGGGTGGTGCGGGCCTCCTGGGCTTAAATCTGGCCCAGGTTCTGCAGTTGCAGGCGTCGCAACGACCCGACGCCGGTCCCGCGGCGGGATCGCCCAAGAACGGCTGGGGCAAGGCCAAGCATGTCGTCATGATTTATCTGCAGGGCGGACCGAGCCATCTCGACATCTGGGATCCGAAACCGGACGCGCCGTCGAACGTGCGCGGCGATTTCAAACCGATTCGGACCAAGGTGCCGGGGATTCACCTGAGCGAGACCATGCCGAAGCTCGCCCAGCACATCGACAAGGCGACCTTGATTCGATCGATGAGCTACACGCCGGCGGGATTGTTCAATCACACGGCGGCGATTTATCAGATCATGACGGGTTACACCCCCGACCGCGTGTCGCCGTCGGGCCAGCTCGAGCCTCCGGCGCCCAATGATTTTCCCCACATGGGCGCGCAAATCAGCCGGCTCAAGCCGCTTGATGTACCCATGCTTCCGTTTGTGATGCTGCCGCGGCCTTTGCAGGAATCCAATGTCATCGGAAAAGGCGGCACCGCCGGATTCCTCGGGGCGGCCTTCGATCCCTACTATTTTTATCAGGACCCCGCGCGCGACATCAACCTCGACGACTTGACGTTGCGGAAAGATGTCAGCCAGGAGCGCCTGGGACGCCGCATGACGCTGTTGAAGGCGGTCAACGAGGCCATGCCGGACATGGAGAAGGCGGTCGAGAAATACGCGCTGAACGAATATTATCAAAAGGCGTTTGATCTGGTCAGCAGCGGGCGGGCCCGTGACGCGTTTGATTTGACGAAGGAGAAGGACGAAGTCCGGGATCGCTACGGCCGGCATACTTTCGGACAAGGGCTGCTGTTAAGCCGGCGCCTGCTCGAAGCCGGCACGAGGTTCGTGCAAATGAACTGGCCCGCCGTGGCCAATGGGGATCCGACGGTGGACGCCTGGGACACCCACGCGGCGAATTTCGGCCCGCTGAAGAACTTGCATTGTCCGAAGCTGGATTCCGGCTTGAGCTCGCTCCTGCAGGATTTGGACGAGCGGGGCTTGCTGGATGAGACGCTGGTGGTGGCCCTGGGCGAATTTGGACGAAGCCCCCGGCTGGGCGTGAGCACCAGCGGGAACACCAACTCTCCGGATGGCCGGGATCACTGGCCGTATTGCTACACCGCGCTGGTGGCGGGCGCCGGCGTCCGCCGCGGCGCGTTGTACGGCAAGTCGGATGCCACCGGTTCCTCTCCGGCGGAGCATCCGGTCCATCCCACCCAGCTCGTGGCCACCATCTATCACGCTTTGGGGATCGACCCCCACTCCATCGTCATGAATCATTTGAACCAGCCGCGAGAGCTGGTGCAGGCGGAGCCGGTGCTGCCCTTGTTCGGTTGAGTTCTTCCATGAAGCTACGTTTGGCGCGGGTTCGCGCCGCCTTTTGGATGGGGGCGCTGGCGGGTGCGATGTTGCCTTTGTGCGCGCAGCCGGTTCCGAAGCTGGACTCGTCTTCACGCGTCTGGCTGCAAAGGGGCACCACCAACGACCTCCTGTTGAACGGAGAATCCTTGAGTGGCATTCGCGATGCCATCGTCAGCGGCCGCGGAGTTGCGGCACAACGAGTCACCAACGTTGTCGCCGCCACGCTGCTCGAAGGGTCGGCGGGCGGATTGACCACCGGACCGCTGGATGCGGGAAAGTCGCTCTCCGTCCGGATCCGGGTCGATGCGCAAGCGCCGCTGGGTTCGAGAGAGCTGAGGGTCGCGGGATCGCAGGGCGTTTCGAACCCCTTGACGATTCAAATCAGCGACTTGCGGGAGATGGTGGAGCCCAAGGCAGGCGGCTCCGATGAGGACGCCCCGTGGATCGAGCTGCCGGTTTCGATGGCGGGGACGATTTCGGCCAATGCTGAAACGGACACCTTTCGATTCAAAGCCCGTCCCGGGACCAAGTTGATCTTTGACGTCCAAGCCAATCGAACCGGGTCCCCGCTGGACGCCACCTTGTTGGTCCTGGACACCTCGGGGAAGGAGTTGGCGAAGAGCGAGGACTCGCATGGCTTGGATCCGTTTCTGGAGTTCATTCCACCCGAAGAAGGCGATTATGTGTTGAAGCTGCATGATTTGCGCTTTCAGGGTGGAGGGGACTACCGATACCGGCTCGTCGCCGGCGTGGTGCCCTATTTGGATCGGATTTTTCCGTTTGGAGGGCGGCGGGGAGCGACGGTGGATCTGGAGATGGCGGGCCGCAATCTCGAAGGGTCGGAGCGGGTCGCGTTGAACATCGCGTCCGATGCGCCGCTCGGGCGTCAGGACGTGCGAGCCCAGACCCGCCAAGGGTATTCCAATCCTCTCCCCTTCGAAGTGGGGGATTTGCCGGAAGCGCGGGAAACCGAACCGAATGACGCGACCGACAAAGCAAACTTTTTGGCCGTTCCCGGGGTGGCCAATGGGCGCGTCGGCACCACGGGCGATCAGGATCTTTATCGTTTCAAAAGCGGCAGCGATCAGACGCTGGTCTGCGAAGTGCAAGCGAGAAGGTTCGGTTCGGCCTTGGACGCGCTGTTGACGTTGATGGATGCGAAGGGCGGAGTGCTTCAACGCAATGACGACGCGGACGGGCCGGACGCCCGGATTCAATTCGATGCCAAGAAGGACACCGAATACCTGATTTCCATCAAGGATTTGACGGAACGGGGCGGGCCTGGTTTTGGCTACCGGCTTTCGATCAGGAATCCCGACACGCGTCCCGATTTTGCCGTGCGAGTGGTGGGCGCTCGTTACCGGATTTACCGGGGCGGTTCTGTGCCCATTCGTTGCGAGGTCGATCGCCGGAATGGGTTCGAGGGTTTGGTCCGGGTTTCGGCGGACAAGCTGCCGCGCGGAGTCTCGGTCACCCCGCTTGTCCTGGGGGCCGGTGCAAAATTCGGCTGGCTCCTGTTGACGGCCGCTTCGGATGCGGAACTGGGCTATCGTCCGCTCGCGCTCGCGGCGACTTCGGAACAAGGCGGGAAAATGCTGGCGCGCGATCCGCAACCTGCCGAGCAGGCATGGCTGACGGTGTTGGACGCGGCGCCCTTCGTGCTCAATGCGGCGCCCGGGGCGCTGGTGATCGACCAAAACGCCAAGGCTTCCGTGGAAGTCAGCGTGGTTCGCCAGGAGGGATTCCAAGGCGAAGTGAAGATTTCCGCCGAGGAGCTGCCGGGGGTGAAGGCTTCCGGCTTGACCTTGCCGCCCAACCAATCCCGCGGACGCCTGGAACTTGAGGTGAAGTATGACTCCGAGACGGGCACACGTCCGCTGGTATTGCGGGGGGAGGCCGCACACGAGGGATCTTCGGTGACGAACTACGCACCGCTGCCGGTGTCGATCACGACCCATCGCATCGCCATGTTTTTGACGGCCATGCTTCCCGGATCTCCTTTTTTCCGAACCGACGCCGTAAAACTGTCCGCCGTCGCCCTGCCGCCCGGTTCCGGTTCGCAGGCGAACAGCACGGAGTTTGTGGTGAAAGTGGATCGCCGGGACATGACGAACGAGATTGTTTTGCGGTTGGAAGGCTTGCCGGCGGGAGTCGAGGCGACGGTGGCCAATCTTGCCGCGGGTTCCAACGAAGCCACCATCCGGCTCTTGGTGACCGAAAAGGCGGCGGCGGGCAAGGATCACGAATTTGCCGTGCTCGGGGAAGTGACGCATGGGGACAGGATCTGGAAACAGAAGACCCAGCCCATTACCTTGAAAATCGAGGCACCGGCGAAAGAGGAAGCCGCCCCCGCCAAGGCCACCGCGGCCAAATCGGAATAATCATGTTGAACATCTGCTGGGAAAGCCGACGGACTTTGTTGAAGGCATGGGCTCGCGCTCTGATCCGGATGGCGGGGGCGCATGCTCTTGCGCTGGCGGCCATCGATTTGGAGGCGCAGCCGCAGGTGTCCTGGTGGAAGGATATCACGCCGATTTTCAAAAAGTCCTGCAACGGCTGCCATCATCCGGGAAAATTGAAGGGGGATGTGGACACCTCGACCTATGCGGGGTTTGCCAAGCCCGGCAAGCACGGCCCGAATTACAAGGCCGGAGATCCTGCCACATCGCTGGTCGTGGAGCAGATCACGGGCAAGGAACCCGACATGCCGAAGGAGGGCGAGCCGTTGTCCGCGGCGGAAGTCGCTCTCATCGAGCGCTGGATCAAGGAAGGTGCCAAAGATGACACGCCGCCTGATGCGTATTCGACCCGGTTGAAATCGCCTCCCGTTTATCGAAGCGCACCGGTGATTTCCTCGATTACGGTTTCGCCGGATGGCAAATGGATCGCGGTCTCTGGATATCACGAAGTGTTATTGCTGGAGCTGCCCTCGCTGGAGCTCAAGCATCGGCTGCTGGGAGAATCGCCGCGGGTCGAGTCGGTGGCCTTTGCCCCGGACTCGAAGCGGCTGGCGGTGAGCGGGGGTGCCCCGGCGCGATTCGGCGAGATCCAGATTTGGGAAGTGGAAACCGGCAAGGCCCTGCAAGCTTGGAAGATGGGCGGGGATTCCGTTTACGGGGTGTCGTGGTCTCCCGATGGAACTTCCGTCGCCTTCGGAGGGTCGGACAAATCGGTGCGTGTGTTTCAAGCATCCGACGGCAAGGAGACCATGAAGTTCGACAACCACAGCGACTGGGTGTTCCAGACTTCTTGGGTGGCCGGCGGCAAGCGGTTGCTGAGCGGAAGCCGGGACCGGGCCATGAAATTGATCCAGGTGGCCAACGGGCAGTTCATCGACGATATCAACAAATTGCTCGAACCGGTCGTGAGCATGGCCACTCATCCCAAAGAAGAATGGTCCGCGTACGGCGGCGCCAGTGGCGGACTGCGCGTTTACAAGATCAAGGAGAACCAGGAACGCACGGCGGCGAACCGGGATGTGAACTTGGTGAGGGAATTCGAGAAGCATCCCGGAGTGGTGCATGCGGTCGCCTGGAGTCCCGAAGGCCAATGGCTGGCGGCCGGGAATGAGCGAGGCGAAGTGCGAATCTACAAGTCCGAGGACGGCAAGAAATCGAGAACCTTGTCCGGCCATCAAGGGGCCGTGTTCGGTCTCGCCTTTTCCCCGGATGGCGCTGTGCTTTACACCGGTGGTTTCGACGGGCTTATCCGCGGATTCGACATGAAAGAAGGGAAACTCTTGGTGGTCATGACTCCGGTTCGCGTCGAGCCCATCTTGCAAGCCAGGGAAAAATAAATCCCGTCCGCCGGACAGGCCATCCACCGGGCAACGGCGTTTGAATCGACTTCCTGGCGGTCACACCCATCGCTTGAGCCAGGCCCATGCTTCGGCTTGCATGGCTTCGTTGAAGACATGGGGCGTGTCGTAAAGACGCGTGAGGCAACGGTCTTCCAGACCGGCCTTCCGGTAGCAAGCGTTCAGTTTGGCGAAGCTGGCCCGCACGCCGTCCAACTGGAAGAGCGCGTCCTGGCTGCCGTTGATCACCAGAATGGGGGTGGGCATGGCGAGGGTCGCGACGTCCGGGTAATCCAGGAAACGATAAAGGCCGGGAACCACTTTCGTGTGGCCGATGGTGTGGCGGATGTGTTTCTTCAATTGCCATGGAAACGAGGCCATCCACCCTACAATCACCGCGGCTTTGACCCGCGGATCCAGCGCCGACAGATGGCAGGAGCGCAGCCCTCCAACCGAGAGACCGACGCAACCGATGCGGCGGGGATCCACATCCGGCCGCGTCAGCAAGTAATCGACGGTGCGGACATCGTCCCAAAACATGACTCCCGGCCAGGTAAATCCCGCGGAGTAGATGGTCCGTCCCAGCAGTTGTTCGTTTTGCCCGGCGCGGCTGTTGAAAGCCTGAATGCGTTCGCGCGTGATGTCGGGCGGGCGCTGCCGCCAATCCTCGGGATCCTGATCGAGCAAGAGGCGGCGCTCACCCCAGTAAAACATGTCGATCACCACGACGATAAATCCCTGCTGGACCAGTTCGTTGGCGATGCTGCGTCCCCCGTAATACTGGCGCTTGAATTCGGACAACACCGGATGTTCTCCCGGCAGCGAGGTGATTTTCTCTTTGCCCCAGAAATAGAATCCCCCGTGATCATGGAGGGCCACGATGGCGGGAGCGCGCGGCAGTTTCTGCTTGGGAACCAGGACGAAGGCCGGCACCCGGAGGTCCGGAGTGGTGTTGAACTCGACTTTTTCACGCACGTAATCGCCGCCATCAACCCGTTCAAGAAGTCGGGGAGCTGGATCGACCGGCGGCGGATGATAGTGGAGCAATTCGCGGAGTTTGGCGCGCGCCTGTCTTTGCCAGGAACGCCGGGAACGGAATCGCGGTTGCAGAAACGACAACGGGAACTCGCCGCGGACCGCCTGGGATTCCACGAAGGGAAAAAGGCTACCGATGTCGGAGTCCATCGGAGAAGGGGTTGGCGCACCGGTCACGGTTTGGGCTTGAACCGGGGATTCCGCGAGCGAGGCGAGGCCGGCCAGAAGGGAAGACTCGAGAAAGGCGCGGCGGGATGGAAGAGGATCAGGATTCATTGTGGCGGGCGAAGGAGGTTTCCGGGTCGTTCGTGAGGCCGAGTTTCGAGGCACCCAGCATCATGGGCCGGAGGTTATACTCGCCCGTGCGCCGAAGCGAGCCTTGGAGGCGAGTCGTGCGAGTGGAGGATTCCCGCGCGGCTGGGTTTGCCGTCCGGATGCGCCGTGAACGGAGCGCTCCGACGGCTTCCGGACACACCGGATTTGTCGCCGTGCATCCCGAAGTTGTCTGGAGTGTGGCGCAGGCTGCCCAGCCTGCCGTATCGCCGACTGCCCGTCGGCCCGGCGGGTGAAGAGCGAAGCCCTTCCATGCTCTCCACGCGCCTGATTCCATTCGTCGCCCCGCAGGCTGGGCAGCCTGCGAAACAGCAGACAGGGCTGTCTGCGTTACCACGACAACCCGGTCACCGACAACCTCTGGAGGCACCGGATTTATCGCGGTGCATCCCGATGTTGCCGGTGATGCAGGTAGGGCGCGTCCGTCCCGGCGCGCCGCCGGAGCATGATGTTTTGCATCCCGTGGGCGGCGGGCTGGGACAGGCCCGCCCTACCAACAACATCGGGATACACGGGATTTTTCGGGGCGGCTTATTGGACGCTGGACATGCCGGAACGATCCTGGTTGCTTACGCCGATGCGCCAAACCATTGTCACGCTGGATCTGGAGGGGGTGTTGGTTCCCGAGATCTGGATCGCTTTCGCGGAAAAGACCGGAATCGCCGAATTGCGCCTCACGACCCGGGACGTGCCCGACTACGACGTGTTGATGCGGGGCCGGCTCGAAATTCTCGACCGGCATGGACTCAAGCTGAGGGACATTCAGGAGGTGATTGGAACGTTGCGGCCTTTGGAGGGGGCGAAGGCTTTTCTCGATGAATTACGATCCCTGAGCCAGGTCATCATCCTCTCCGACACCTTTGAACAATTTGCCCAGCCTTTGATGCAGCAGTTGGGCTGGCCCACTTTATTTTGCCATCGCCTGCAGGTGGAGAATGGGCGGATCGTGGGGTATCTCCTTCGACAACCGGATCAGAAGCGGAAATCCGTCGCGGCTCTCAAGGCGCTCAACTACAAGGTCATCGCGGCGGGTGATTCCTTCAACGACACGACGATGCTGGCGGAAGCGGACGCGGGCTTTTTGTTCCACGCGCCGGAGAGCATTCAAAAGCAGTTCCCTCAATTTCCGGCGATGGAAGAATACGGAGATTTGCTGGCGCGGATTCGAAAAGAGTGTGCGGGCACGGTCCAGCCTTCGAGTCCCTGAGGGGCCGGGCGATTGAACTTGATGAAGCGGGAACGGGGGACTGGCTAGACTTCGAAATCCACGACGGTGACGGCTTCGATGTGCGGGAGGGCGGCTGACTTGAACTTCTCGTGGTCGGGATGCGGGAGGTAGGCGTCGCGAGCGGCGCTGTCCTGGAACGTCATGATCATGGCGTGGGTGTAGCCTTGACTGAGACCTTCCGGACTGTTGTTCGGGCCCGACACGAAATTCTCGATGCCTGGGATCGTTTCGGTGATATCGAGCAAGTGGGCGAAGATTTCGTCGATTTTCTCGGGCGTGGTCTCCGGCTTAAACTTGAACAACGCGATGTGTTGAACTTTCGACATGTGGCTTGTTGGTCTGGTGTTTCTCCGCCCAATCCCCTTCGCGCACGTCCTTCCAACTCTTCGCAAGGCCATGCCTCCGTTGGGGGTCTGAACTGGCTGGCATTATGGCTTGGGTCAGGTCAAAGTCAAACTCCCTGGCCGCACTTTTCTCGGTGCAGCCCGATGTTGCCGGTGATGCAGGTAGGGCGCGTCCGTCCCGGCGCGCCGCCGGAGTATGATGTGTTGCATCCCGTGGGCGGCGGGCTGGGACAGGCCCGCCCTACCAACAACATCGGGATACACGGCACTTTTCTCATCTGTTTTGGGGTGCCATCATCGAATCAAAGTCTGCCTCAGCGGCATGCAGATGGTGCGGGTCCCCTCGGCAAGCATGTGTCGCCGCGCCAAACGGCAATGGCCGTCTCCAGGTTGAAAGCCGGCGAGCAACTCGAGTCCTGGATTCAACCCGCGCTGGGGTTCAATCCCAACGCCAAGGCTCCCAAACGTCGCCAGAGGATCGAGGACAGCACCTTATCCCGCATATTTCATGCACGGGACGCCCGATGAGGACACCGGGCCTGCAAACACGGAGGCAGTCGCGATGGGAGGCCGCGTGCCCTCACGCGGCGTACTGTCGCGGATTCAAGCTCAGTATGAAATATCCGGGTTATCCGTCCTCGCGGAGATCCGTCAGAATTCGCGCGCGGCTTCGAGACTTTATCACGCGATGCAGCGGTGTGCCGCCCGCCTGGCTCAACGACGCCTTCAACGCGGATGCCTTGCCCCCTCCCGAAGCGAGAACCCAAACCTCCCGGGCTGAAGCGATCGAGCCATAGCTCAACGTAATTCTCCGGGGCGGAGGTTTCGAGGCCGTGACGGGCTGATAAACTTCGCCTGCTGTTTCCTCCCCTGTCGCTCCCGGAAACAACGAGGCCACATGCCCGTCCTCGCCCATGCCCAGGAACACCCAATCCAATGCCGGATATCCCGCTGCATCACACCGAACCCAACGCCTCAACTCCTCACTGGCACGCAGGGCCGCGGTCGCAGGATCCAACTCTCCTTCAATGCGGTGAATTCGTCCTTCGGGAACGTCCAACGGCCTGAGGAGGTTTTCTTGGGCCAGTCGGAAGTTGCTTTCCGGATCCGTCGGTGGCACGCAACGCTCGTCCCCCCAAAAGAAATGAAGGCGGTGCAAAGCAGGCGGACGATCCGACGAAAGAACTCGCGCGGCGGCGGCGAAGAACAATTTCGTAATCCGGCCTCCGGGCAATGCGGCGGCGAGAGGAGGGCCGCTGGCGGATTCCAGCCCCAGAGCCGCGCACCATTTTGAGGCCGCGTCCGCTGCCAGGGCCTCCGCGGACTCGAATCGGATCAGTTCGAAGCGCTCCGATGGCATGCGGGATGGAAATGATCCCGAGCTCACTGAAGCGGCTGGGGATCACGCCAGGCGTGGCCTTCCCGGCTGAGCAGGTCTTCCGCCGCCATCGGTCCCCATGTGCCCGCCGCGTAAAATTCGCGATTCGTCAGCATGCGGTCATCCCAGCCCGCCCGAATGTCGTCCACAATTCGCCATGCGGTTTCGACTTCGTCGCGGCGGATGAACAACGTCGCGTCGCCCGCGATCGCGTCGAGCAGGAGCCGTTCGTAGGCTTCCGGCGTGTAAGCCCCAAACTCCGAATCGTAGCTGAAATGCATGCGCACGGGGCGGACCTTGACCGCCGTGCCCGGCACCTTCCCATTGAACCGCAGCGAAATGCCCTCATTGGGTTGCAGCCTCAACGTGAGCGCATTGGCATCGAGGGAAGTTCCGCACCGGGCCGCAAACAAAACGTTGGGTGTCCGGCGGAACTGGATCCTCACCTCGCTGGCGCTCAACGGCAGGGACTTGCCGGTGCGCAGGTAGAAGGGCACGCCGGACCAGCGCCAGTTGTCGATGAGCAGTTTCATCGCGACGTAGGTCTCGATGTTGGAATCGGGTTTGACCTTCGGCTCCTGCCGGTAGCCGGGGCGCGGCTGGCCCTCGATCTGGCCGGCGAAGTATTGTCCCCTGACCACTTGCGACGCGACCTCCGACCGCTTGAGGGCGCGGATCGACTTCAGCAGCTTTACTTTTTCGTCGCGGATCGATTCCGCCTCCAGCGACACGGGAGGCTCCATCGCGACCAGGGCCAGCACTTGGAGCAAATGGTTCTGCACCATGTCGCGCAGGGCGCCGGATTCCTCGTAGTAACCGCCGCGCGATCCCACGCCGAGTTTCTCGCTCACCGTGATCTGCACGTGATCGACCGATTGCCGGTCCCAGAGGTGCTCGAAGATCGAGTTGGAAAAGCGGAACATCAGGATATTCTGAACCGTTTCCTTCCCGAGATAATGATCGATGCGAAACACCTGGCTCTCGCGCGCGAACCGGGTGAGTTCGTGATTGAGTTTCTGGGCCGAGGGCAGGTCTTTTCCAAAGGGCTTCTCCACCACCAGCCGTTCCCATTCGCCCGGACCGTGGCCCTCTTTGCGCAACAATCCCGCGCGATCCAGGTGCTCCACCACTTCCGCGAACTGGCTGGGCGAGTTGGCCAGATAGCAAAGCAGTCGGCGCTTCAAGCCGGGATCCCCGAAAGAATCGAGCAGTCCCGACAATTTTTGATAACCCGCGGCATCGCCAAAATCGGCCTGGCAATAGTGCAAATGGCTGGCAAAAGCCGCCCACACCGCCTCGTCCACCGACTTGGTCCGCGAAAATTGGCGCAGCGCCTGGAGCAATTCCTCCCGCCAGATGGCGTCCGACTTTTCGCGCCGGGCGAACCCGATGATCCGGAAGGACGGCGGCATCTGGCGCTCCCGAAAAAGGTGGTAGAGTGCCGGCACCAGCTTGCGCGCGGTCAGATCGCCGCTCGCGCCGAAAATGATGATCGAACAGGGCTCGACCATTTTCCTGCCTTCATCCAGCCGGCACATCAGGTTCTCGTCGATTTGATCGGGCTGCTCCATGGTCCGGACGTTGACAGACTCCATCGGTGAATTCAATCACCGTCCTGGTTCGGACAGCCGTTCTCATTTTGGTGGGTAGGGCGCGTCACTCCGTGCGCGCCGCCTTTGGAAACACCCGGTTTCGGCGCGCAGCGGAGTGCGCGCCCTACCTTGATCAGTCAAAATGAGAACTGCGGTGGTTCGGATTTGGACTTGCCCCGGGCCGCGCATCGAACAATCTCCCATCATGCGCGCTCCCCTCCTCCTGTTCGCCCTGCTGCTGGGCTTCTCGCACCTGGCCCTGGCTCGCTCCCTGCCCGACGCCGCGGCGTTGCGGGCCGATTTCCGCGCCATCGTCGCCAAGGAATCCGTGCCCCCGGACGTCCGCTGGCACGCTCCGGTCTCGACCAACGGACTGGAGCTGCGGAAATTTTCCTACCAGTCCGATCGAACCCAGCGTGTGCCCGGAATCATGTTGATTCAGCCGGAACGGACGGGACTTCGGCCCGTGGTGGTGATGCTGCACGGGACGGGAGGTTCCAAGGAGTCCGTGTTCGACGAACTCGTGGCGCTCGCGCGGCGGGGTTTTATCGCGGTGTCGATCGATGGACGCGGCCACGGGGAACGGGCTGTGGCTTCACCGCCGGAAGGCATGAACGCCTATCAGGCCTCGATTTTCCAAGCGTGGAAAGGGAGCGGCGAACACCCCTTTTTCTATGACACCGTGTGGGATGTTTTCCGGTTGATCGATGTGCTGGAAACCTCCGAACGGGTCGATCCCTCGCGCATCGGGCTGGCCGGCATTTCGAAGGGCGGCATCGAGACGTATCTTGCGGCCGCCTTGGACGTGCGGATTGCCGCCGCCGCCCCGTTGATCGGCGTGCAAAGTTTTGCGTGGGCGCTGGAGAACAATCAGTGGCGGGCGCGCATCAACACGATCGAACCGGTCTTTGAACGCATCGCACACGAAACGGGCCACAAACCCTCGCGCGATTCCGTGCGCGCGTTTTACGACCGGGTGGTTCCGGGCATCGATGGAAGATTTGACGGGCCTTCGATGCTTCCTTTGATCGCGCCGCGGCCTTTGCTGGTGGTGAACGGCGACTCCGACGCGCTCACACCCCTGGCCGGTGTCCGGAAATCCTTCCGGGCGGCCGAAGAGGCCTACCGGCGCGCCGGCACTTCCGATCGGGCGGAATTGCGCATCCAGATGGACACTCCGCACGTGGTGACCCGCGAGAGCAAGCAGGCGGTCATCGACTGGTTTGTCCTCTGGCTCAAACCTGAATGAACCGGAGGGAGTTGCCGGGCGGCAGAGCTCAATGCTGCGTCGGAGCGCGGCGTTTACGCCGCATCCGGGTGTGTATGCAAGCGGGCATGGCGTGTTCGAGGGGGGAGGTTTCGTGGGAGAGCGAACGATTGCACCGTTGGCGGGCAGCGCGTCTGGAGGGACTCGGCGCGGACGGGATTGGGCGACGCTGAAGCGCCGTGAACGGCGCGGTCCGGCGGCACAGAGATCACTTGACCTGAGCATTCCAGTTCCCACTAGGATCGTCGCACGCCTGGAGCGCGGGGGTCGTCAAGCCGCTTTTTCAACTCAACCAAGAGGCCATTTGCCTTTCTCAATGGCACTTCGATCGAAGAGCGGCAAGCCTGCCGTATCCAGACTTCATTTGCCTATGGAGTCGTCACATTCGCCTCGCTTTTCTCCACCAAACAATTCGGGTTTGCTTCAACTGATCCGCGCGAAGCGAGAACGGAATTGGAAGCGTTCCGCGGCAGATTCGAGGAAGGGGTTTCTTGGCTGGCATCAACGTGGATACCTGCCGCACTTTGACGCTCCGGGTGTCACTCAGTTTGTCACATTTCAGCTGCATGATTCGTTTCCCGCCGCCCGGCGCGCCGAGTTCGAGCCGGTTGTCAAAGATTCGAGTGATTCGAAAATTCGCCGGAAAATCGAGGCGTGGCTGGATCGCGGTTACGGAGAATCATGGCTGCGTCGTCCCCAAGTGGCCGGGTTTCTAGAGCATGTGCTCCGAGAAAAGGACGGTCAGGATTTCCAGCTTCAGGCCTGGATCATCATGCCCAATCATGTTCATCTGGTCCTTGATGTTTGGGACGTGCCGTTGATGAAATTGATCAACGCTTGGAAGGGCAAATCAGCCCGGGAAGGGAACCGTCTGATGAGTCGAAGTGGCTCCTTTTGGCAGGTGGAATACTACGATACTCTCATCCGAGACGAGGCCCACCTGAAGCGGGCGATTCGTTATACGGAGCTCAATCCGGTCAGGGCAAAACTGGCGAAAAACGAGCGGGAATGGCCTTGGAGCAGCGCCCGGCATCGCGATCAATATGATCGCTTGCCCTGGCATCAAGGATGAAGGCATGAGGTGGACGGCGGTGTAAGAATCCTGAGTCTCTGGCTTCGCGCCTGTCAGCCGGCGCGTCCGGCGCCGGAGCGCGGCGTTTACGCCGCATCCGGGTGTATATGCAAGCGGGCATGGCGTGTTCGAGGGGGTTGGTTTGGTGCACGAGCGAACGATGGCACTGTTGGCCGGCATCGCCTCTGGAGAGACTCGGCGCGGGCAGGATTGGGCGACGCTGAAGCGCCGTGAACGGCGCGGTCC
>VHDF01000083.1 GCA_016871495.1 Verrucomicrobiota bacterium
CCAGACGGCGCAGGGAGGCATGGTGTCCGCGTCCAACCCCAAAGTGCATCGTGACATGGCCGCGGTCCGCGACCATGCGAGGAAGTTTTCGGATTACACCTATGTGTATCCGGTGATCTCCAGACGCTCGGAGGGACTCTCGCTCGGGGTCAATCTGAACCCTGACAAAGTCTGTAATTTCGACTGTGTGTATTGCGAGGTGGATCGAAGGACTCCGGGCAAGCCGGCCGGGGTGGTCGTGCGCCAGTTGGAAATGGAGTTGCGCGATCTGATTCGCCGCGTGCTGGACGGAGGCCTTTCTGAGGACGCGAGATTCCGGGGCCTGCCGGAGCGTTTGATCCGAGACATCAAGGACATCGCGTTCAGTGGGGACGGCGAACCCACGATGATCGGGAATTTCGCCGAGTGCGCGGAGGCTGTTGCCAGGATCAAAACGGAGTTCGGCTTGACCGAGACTCAATTGGTTCTGATCACCGATGCCGCGGGATTGGACAAAGCAGACGTGAGAAAAGGGTTGGAAGTTCTGGACGCGCATCAAGGCCAGATTTGGGCCAAGCTCGACGCGGGAACGGAATCCTACTTCAAGGCCGTGAATCGCACGCGGGTGCAATTTGACCGGATCCTCTCGAATTTGCTGCTCACGGCGCGCGTTCGCCCGATCATTATCCAGAGCTTGTTCTTGAAGTTGCATGGTGTCCCCATCTCTGCGGACGAACTGAAGGCCTATGGCGACCGCTTAAACGAAATCGTGCAAGCGGGTGGACGCATCGCTGAGGTCCACGCCTACACCATCGCACGCCCCACACCGGAAGCTTATGCCACTCGGTTGAGCGAGGAGGAGTTGGAAGCCGTGGCCGCGCGGATCCGCGAAAGCACGGGGCTGCGGGTGCGGACCTTCGCCTAGCGACTCGTGGTCTGATGCAAAGGCTTTCTCGGGGGACAACCGCTGCGTTGTGGCGACAAGCTCGAGTTCGAGAGGGGTGCTCCCTGTTGCCGTGAGTTCCACTGGGGTTGCCCACTCCCGTGATCCGGGGAGCTGTTCCTGGCTCTCCTCGCCCGCGGATGAATAACTTTGGAAACCGTATCAGTTGTCCGTCGTGTGGCGCAGGCTGCCCAGCCTGCCGTATCGCCGACGGCCCGTCGGCCCGGTGGGTGAAGCACGAGGCCCTTCCATGCTTTCCACGCGCCTAGCCTGGATCATTCATACTGAGCTTGAATCCGCGACAGTGTGCCGCGTGAGGGTACGCGGCCTACAATCGCGCCTGCCTCTGTGTTTGTAGGCCCGGTGTCCTCACCGGGCGTCCCGTGCATGAAATATGCGGCCTGGTTCCCTTCGTCGCCCCGCAGGCTGGGCAGCCTGCGAAACAGCAGACAGGGCTGTCTGCGTTACCAAGACAACCCGGCCCCGACAACCTCTGGATGCACCGAATAACAATGGCTGGCACAATCGCCGCTTGTCGTGCCGTAAGAATCGCGTCATAATGCAAGTGCAACCCGGGTTCTCCATGCCGTCCCCTTTCAGGTCCAGCCTCAGAGCTTTCAGCGTGCTGGTGTTGTTTGGGATGCTGGATCTGACCGGACTGGCGGCGGCTGCGGAGACTCGTTTTGCCGAGCGCAATGATTCGATCGCAGAAAAAGTCCAATGGTTGGAAGCGGCTCGTGCCCGGGGTGATTATCGACAAGCCAGGGCGCTGGCCGAATCCATCAGGCACACCTTGGAGTTTGAGGAGCAGGAGCATGGCCGGCTGCCTGATCCACTCTCTGGTGCTTCCCTTTTCATTGAAACGCAACGTTTGCCTGTGGATTGGCGGGAATGGATCCGGGGGTGGAGATATGCGAAATTGCTGCGATCGGAAGAACGGGAGGGGTTGTCGAGGAACGCCGAACCTGTGGAATGGATCCTTGGGTTTCCAGCCGATTCGCTTGGATCGCCGGCGCGGGAAATCAGGGTCGTGCGGTTGGATGGAGCCCGGCCTGGAGAGGTCAGGAGTCAAGTCTCCGAAGTTCGTCGGCGAGGAGGCGAGTGGCAGGCGCGGGTCACGATTCTGGCGGACGCGGAGGCGCGGGAGCGGGGCGAGTGGATGGTGCTTTTTGGCAATCCAGATGCCGAGTTGCCTGGCTATGACTCGGATCTCAAGGTGACCGGCGAGGGTGTCGGGCTGGACATCGAGAATGAGTTTTTCAAAGCCTCTTTGTCCCGGCAGATGGGACAGTTGGAGCGGTTGGCTTACAAGCGGGAACACGGCTTGGAACTTTTTGCCGGGGGTGACGGACATGGCGAGCCGCCGGGGATCGATTGGGCTCATGATTACGTGACCGCCGGAGATTTTCAGAAGATGCGCATCACGAACTGGCCCGAGTGTCCGGATTACTCGGTTGTGCGCGGGCCGCTCTCGGTGGTGGTGCGGCGGTGGGGTTTTCCCGCATCACCGTTGCATCCGGTGTTTACGCCCTCCCGCGTTCACATCGAAGTCGAGTACCGGTTTTATGCGGGAACGCCTTGGTTCATGAAGCTGGGGAGCATGGAGGTGGTGCGGGACCTGACCGTTGGCTACCTCCGCGACGACGAGTGGGTGTTTTCCGGCATGTCGTTCAACGAGACCCTTTGGATGGGCCGGGACGGTAAACTTCACGTCGGGGAAGTGCCCGCGCCGCAAGCGGAGGATCTTTGGGGGGTGGGTTTTTTCAATCGGACGACCAAGGATGCTTTCATCGGTTTGTTTCTCGATCATGAGGCCACGGGGACGCCACGCTTGCCTCATTCTGGATCCCCGACGCTGCACTATCGCTGGCACGGGCAATTATGGAGCCGGGCCTTTTTCCACCAGACCACCTTGAAGGCGGGCGCCAAGATTCGGCAGCGAAATGCCTACCTGACACTTCCATTTGACGAACGGAACGGGGCTCCGGAGGTGGAATCGTTGCGGAAAAGATTGCTTTCGCCCCTCACGTGGACGGCGCCGTCGAATCTGGATTTCCGGTTCGGCAAAGCTCCTGTGGGCCGCCTGGCTCGTCCGGGAGAGGCGGGTGACGCTCCCATCTCGAAGAGTGCTCTCTGGAAGGCGCTCGAGGCGTGCCGGGACGTGCAGCTCTACTCCGCGTTGCCGAGCGTGGTCGAGTTGGGGCTGGTCAGGGACATTCGAGTGCGGGGCGAAACGGTGAGGGTCCTGATGACTTTGCCGCATCGTGGACGTCCGCGCGCGGGGTTTTTTTCCACGGGCAGCGGTGGCAATGACGCCCCGATTCGTGACGTGCTGCTGAAAGTTCCAGGGGTAAAGCATGTGGTTGTGGACACCACTTGGGATCCCCCCTGGAGCTCAAACGAACTGACCCCGGCTGGCCGTTCTAAACTTGGATTGGAATCGAACGATGCACTGCGACGATGAAGTGGACGGAGGGGCGCCCCTTTTTGGAAGCCTCCACCCAAGCCGGAGAATGAAGCGCCGCGGAGGCTGGAATCGAAGCGGGCTGGCCTGGGTCCTGAGCTGGGCCACTTGGGTGACAGCCATGGCTGCCGGGGCGGAAGAGCCGTGGCTTCGCATCTCCGAGGATGACCGCGCGATCAAGGTGGAGACCGACCGTGTCGAGGCAGTGATCGTCAAGCGGAATCCCAAGCACTGGATGACCGGAATTGAGAAGGGAACCTTTCTCGACAAGGAAACGGGATTTCGTGAGATCGGAGACGGTTTGATGGTGGTGGACTGGCTGATGGAATCCGGAAGCGACACGGAGTGGAGCCAGGAGGTGATCGCCCCGGACGGTCATGGCGTGGGTCGCTACACCTGGCACGACAACGAGACCGATCCTGGCAAACGCCATTATGCGCTGATGGCCCATGGCAGCACGCATCGCAAGCGAATGGTCGAAGGACCTCAACTCTGCCATCGGATGAAGCCCGTGCGGCCCGAAGTCCTCCGCGGGCCCGATTTTGTGGCGGTGCGCACCACCTACCGGTTCGAGTATGCCGCGCCGGGGCGCAAGGCCGGATCGCAGTGGACCCAATGGATCGTTTTTCCCAAAGGGCGCCGCTATTTCTTCCTGATGGACAGAGTGGACTCGGCGAATGATTCCCCCGAGATGTTTCTACGCAATGATACGCCCGGGGTGATCCGGCATGATCGGGGGGATACCTTCAGCGAGGTTTATCTCAGCCACTTGGACGGCCCCCATGGCGAGGTCAGGATTCCTTCAAGCGAGTTTTTCGAACCCTTTCCACCCGATCTGAAGTTTGGTTATCGAAGAGACATGCGCCGCATTCCTGAGCGTTTCATTCGCGCCTATCATGTGCGGGATCCCAAGACCGGCCGCGCCGGGCCATGGCTCGCGGGAATGACGCTGGAGCCGTCCGTCGTTTACGAAGCCTGGTGGTCGCAGCGTCCGGGCGGGGTGATTGTCACGATCGAGGAAATTCACGGACGTCCCACCCGCGCAGGTGAATCGTTTAGCGCCGCTCATGTCGTGGGATGGTTTGATTCCATCCAGGAGATGAAGCAGGTCTATGATCTCTACAAAGGCCACAGCCGTTTGGTGGCTGACGCGTCGGGCTGGCGGTTGGAGAAGTAAGTGAGGTATCCGAGGGGCGGGGCGCCTGCTTGGGTTTTCGGGACCGGGCCAATGGCGGCCAGATGCGGATGCGGGATCAGAAATCGAACTGGTCGATGTTCTCCCGGGTGAAGACGAAGGGTTTTCCAAGCAGGATCTGATCCCCACGAACTTCGAGTTCGCCCAGGCGTCCCGCTTGGAAACGGGTTGCCCCCGCTTTGAGGCTGCCCTTGGCGGCGGCGATGGCGGCGTACACGGAGAGGTAGCCGAGGTCCGCGGTGTTCCAGAGGATGACCGCCGGAGTGATGCCTTCTTTCACATAACGTTTGTTGTCGTTGGGCAGTCCGAGTCCGACGACTTTCACGTCTTGCCGTCCGCTTTGCTTGACGGCTTCGGAGGCGCCGGGCACGGCGGGGGAACAGATGGCCATGAGCAGTTTGACTTGAGGGTGGGCGTTGAGGATGGCGGTGGCTTCGGCGAATGCTTTGTCCTTGAGATCGTCGCAAGGCCGCAGGGCGGCCATTTTGATGCCGGGATACCTGGCTTGGCGATGCGCTTCGATTTCCCTCCGCCACTCGTTCATGTTGGCGGCGGTCAAGGAAGCCGTGATGATGGCGAATTCACCCTGGCTGCCCAGGATCCTGGCCGCTTCATCCATGAGTGTTTGTCCGATGCCCTGGGGAGTGGCTTGGTTGACCAGAAAGAGGCGGGAATCTGGATCGGCATCGGAATCCCAAGTGACGATGGGTATCCCCCGGGCTTTGGCTTTGCGCAAGGCGGTGGACAGGCCGCCGCGATTCTCGACCGCGACCGCAAGAGCATCGACCCCGCGCGTGATCCACGTCTCGACCACTTCGTTTTGTTTGGCGGGATCGGGCTCCGTAGGGCCGTCCCAAAGAAGTTTGACGCCTAATTCCTGCGCCGCTTCTTCCGCGCCTTTGCGGCAGGAGATGAAGTAAGCGTTCCCTTTGCTTTTAGGCATCATGGCCAGCGTCATGGAGCCTGAAGCGCTTCCGCCGTCCGACGGAGCCGTCTTCTTGGAGGTGGCGGACTCTCTGGAACAACCGCAGATCCAAAGCAGAAAGACACCGGCGCAGAGCATTCTCATAGGTCGAATTTATGGTGATCCCGAGGGCATTGATGTGGAGTCGCGCGTGGGTGAACGGGGGACCCGCGCGCTCATTTTCTTCAGCATGGCTTCTCCGGAAAGGACCGCAAGAAGAAGTGCGCCCGTGGCCATGCCGACCCATTCCGAGGGACGGTCCGAGAGGGCGATGCCATTCTTGAGGACGGCGAGTGCGGCCAGTCCAAGCAGTGTGCCATGAACGGACCCCTTGCCTCCAAAAATCGATGCCCCCCCGAGGACGACTGCAGTAATGGCGAGTAATTCATATCCCGTTCCGGCGTCCGCCTTGGCTTGTCCCAGGTGGGCGACGTAAATGATGGCCGCCAGCCCCGCGCCTGCTCCGGACAAGACGTACACCAGGATTAAGTTCCGCCCGACCGGGAGACCTGCGAAACGGGCTCCCTCTGGAGAATAACCCAAAGCGCGCAGGCTTCTTCCGAAAGGGGTTCGATGAACGAGGAGCCAGAGGCCTGCGGCCACCGCCAGGAATATTGGCACTTGGGCGGGAATGGCCCCGAGGATGTAACCCTGGCCGAGCAGAAGAAAGGAGTCGGGAAACCCTGTGAAATTGTCCACGCCTTGGGTGATCGCCTCCGCCAAGCCGCGAAAGAGTGAAAACGACCCCAACGTCACGATGAGGGGAGGGAGTTTCAACCGCGCGATCAGCACGCCGTTCAACAGACCTCCCGCAGCGCCGGCTGCCAGCGCGAGGGCCGAAGCCCAACCGGGATCGAGACCCGCGTCTCGCCAAAGCTTGCCCAGCACAATGGCGCAGAGCCCGAGCAAGGACCCCGCCGAAAGGTCGATGCCGCCGGTGAGGATGACCGGGGTCATCACCAAGGCCAGCAGTCCGAATTCCACACTGACGCGCAGGATTTCAAACCCATTTTCGGCCGTCGCAAAACGGCGCCCGGTGAACGAGAAAAGCAGAAGCTCCGCGGCCAGGAACGCCATGAGCACGAGTTCGTGCCTGCCGGTTTCGCCTGAAAGAGGGGTTCGCATGGAACTAAGGCGTCGTCTTGCTGAATTCAATCCTCACGGCCGCGCGAGCGCGCGCGGTGAACACCTTCGGCGGCCACCGCAGTCAGGATGATGAGTCCTTGGATGGCCTTTTCCCAATGAGGAGGCCATTTGAGGAAGACCAGCGCGGACGGTAAACAAGCGAGGAGAAGCACGCCAGCCAAGACACCCCAAAGTCGTCCGCGGCCACCCGAGATGGATACCCCGCCCACCACGACCGCGGCGATAGCTTGAAGTTCCAGTCCGGCACCCGTTTTGGGGTCCACGTCGGTAAACCGAACCGCATTGAGGGTCGCGGCCAACCCGGTCAAGAGTCCCATGAATGCGAAAAGGCCGAAGGTGATTCGAGCGGGACGAAGCCCGGCCAGCCGGGCCGCCTCCGCGTTGGAACCCACGGCATAGACCCATCGAAACACGGAGAGTCGGACTGATGCGATCCAGAGGATCATCCAAAGGAGGAGGGCCGCCGCGATCACCCAGCATTGTCCTAAGGATTGGCCCAGGCCGAACCATTGGAAGGAATCGGGAAGGTCCCGGACGAACTCGCCCTCGCGCCAGGCGCGCAGGGATTCCCGGAGGGTGACCATGGTCGCAAGTGTCACGACGATGGAGGGAAGCTTGAATCCCGCCACGAGCAGCCCATTGAGAGCCCCCAGCGCGAGTCCGGCAAGCAGGGCGGAAGCAAGAATCCCAGGCCAAGGCCATCCGGCACTGGCCGCTTCTCCGGCAAGCACGCTGCACCAGGCGAACTGGGAACCCACGGAGATGTCGATTTGCCTGCCGACGATGACGAAGAACATGCCGGTGGCGATCAAAAGCACCGGCGCGACACTCGTGAGCCAGGGCCAAAGCGCGGCGGGCTTGAAGAAGGAAGGCGCCGCCAGCCCGAGCCAGCCGAGCGACAGCAGGAGAATCACCACGACGGAGCCTTCCCGCCAAGGCCAAGGGTTAGGCGGCAGTGACTTCATGGCCGAGCGCGGCGGAGAGGATGGCCTCGGGGGAGGCTTCCTGCTTGGAGAAAAACGCGGTGAGCCTCCCCTGTCTCATGACACCGATGCGGTCGCTGAGTTGGAGCAATTCGGGCCAATCCGAGGACAGGAGCAGAATAGCCAGGCCTTCCGACGCCAGGGATTGCAGCAGACGATGAATCTCGGCCTTGGCCCCAACATCAATGCCCTGGGTGGGTTCATCGGCGATAAGAACGCGCGGGGAAGTGGCCAGCCACCGCGCCAATGCGGTCTTCTGCTGATTTCCGCCCGACAACGTTCCAGCAAGAGTCTCTGGACCCTGGCATCGGATGCGAAGCCTTTCGATCCAGGATTGGGCCTCGCATCTTTCCCGCGCGAGATCCAACCAGCCTCGCGGAAACATCCGCCGGAAAGAAGCCATGCTGGTATTGGCAGCAACACTCAGTTCGGCAATAATACCATGCCGCCGTCGATCCTCCGGCAAGTAGGCGATGCCAAGGCTCAAGGCGTCGGCAGGGCTCTCAATCCGGCAGAGTTGACCCTCGATCCGGATCGTTCCTTGGGTCAGCGGGTCCAATCCAAAAAGCACACGCGCCAATTCCGTGCGGCCCGAGCCAACCAGTCCGGCCAGTCCCAGGATTTCACCGCGACGAAGTTCAAAGCTGATCTCCCGCAGGTGGGACGATTTGCAGCCGAGCCCTTCCACTCGCATCAAAACAGAATCCGGAGAAGTGCGTGTTCCGGGGGCCGAGGAATCGGGCTGGGCGACATGCGGTGGTGAAGAATCGGACGGAGGCCTTTCGCCGCCGACCATGAGGCGGATCATTTCCCGGCCCGTGGCTTCTGCCGCGGGCAGGCAAGCGACTTTCCGTCCATCCCGCAACACGGTGACCCGGTCAGCGAGCCCGGTGATATCCTCGAGCCGGTGAGAAATATAGCAACATCCCGCTCCCTTCGCGCGGAGCGCGTGCAGGACTTGATGCAGGCGGGAGGCGTCGTCGGCGCCGAGTGCGGCGGTGGGTTCGTCCAGAATCAGCCACTGTGCCCCGGCGGCGAGGGCTCGAGCGATCTCGACCAGTTGTTGTTCGGGCATGGACAGCCGGCCAGCCTCCAGCGTTGGATCAAGGTTGGATCCGATCGCCGCCAGGCACTCGCGAGCACGTTCGATCTGGCGGGATCGATCGATGACGCAAAACGCCCTGGCTGGACCGAGGAACAACCTCATATTCTCCGCGACCGTGAGATCCGGGAAAAGCGGCGGATGCTGGTAAATCACGGCGATGCCCAGTTCACGCGAGAGGCGGGGGGTCAGGGAACGGAACGTGCGTCCTTGCACGCCGATTTCGCCGGCGTCCGGTTCGAGGGCGCCCGCCACGGTTTTGATCAGGGTGGACTTGCCCGCCCCATTCTCCCCGATCAAAGCGTGAATTTCACCCGGACGAAGGTCGAAATCGACCCGGTGGAGTGCTTGGATGGGGCCGAATGCCTTGTCGATTCCACGCAATTCCAGACCGGGCGAGGGCGGGGAAAGGGGCGTCATTCAAATTCTGCGTGGCAGGACCGACGTCTCGTGAGCCCGAGCGGTTTGGATCCAATCCCGATCCAGGGGCACATTGTGTCGCCGGCAATATTCATCCCAGACCCAAGACCAGGGCAGGGTGCGGGCTGCCTCTTGCCAAAACAGCCGGCCGGTCAAGTCGCTGGCATTTTCGCATGCTTCGATTCTGGCTCTGGGATCGAGGAGGGCGATGAGGAGAGCTTTGAGCAGATTACGGGCGCCAAGCACCCAAGCGCTGACCCGGTGAATGCTGCCGTCGAAGTAGTCCAAGCCAAGCACAATCGTGTGCCTTTCCGCCGCCCGGACAACTTCGCGCGCGACCGCGAGCAAGGGATCGTTGAGGAGCACCACGTGGTCGCTGTCCCACCGCACGCCGCGGCTCACATGCAGCAGCAAAGCCGGGAGGTGGGGAGCCAGTGCAGAGATCTTGTCGAACACCTCTTCCGTGGGATGAAAATGGCCGAGATCGAGGCACAGCGCGATTTTCCGGCGCAACGCATAAGTGGCATAAAAGTCGTAGGACCCGGCGACGTAACTCTCGGATCCAAGGCCGAAAAGCTTCGGTTCGACAGCGTCGAGAAGGTGCGGATGGGGAAACTTTGAAGCGAAAACTCGATCGAGCGAGTCCTCCAATCTCCGACGGGGAGCCCAACGATCCGCCGGGGAGTCCTTGGAACCGTCAGGAATCCAGACGTTGTTCACGGAAGGGGTTCCCTGGCGCCTGCCGAAAAACGCAGCGATTTCCCGGCATCGTCGTCCATGCTCGACCCAAAAATCCCGTATCGCACGGTCGCGGTGGGCGAGGGTCCATCCGGATTCCGCGAGGGGGTGGGAAAAGAACGTGGGGTTGAAATCGAGCGCAAGCCGCCGTGATTGCGCCCAGTCGAGCCAGCCCTGGAAATGCCGGGGTTCAATGGCGTTTCGATCGATGTTGCATCCGTCAAACTCCCCGTAGATCGCGTGCAGATTGAGCCGATGCCGGCCGGGAATGAGCGCAAGGGCCGCATCGAGATCTTCGCGAAGTTCTTGAGGATTGCGAGCTTTGCCGGGATGGGAACCGGTGACCGCAATGCCGCCGCCCAAGGAAGAATCGCGTGATTCAAAACCCGTGACATCATCCCCCTGCCAGCAATGCAAAGAGATGGGAAACCGGGAAAGTCGCTTGAGAGCGTGTTCCGCGTCCACCCCGGACTGGGAGTAGGATTCCGCCGCCGCGCTGAAGGATGCTGGGGGCGTGTTCGATGTCCGTCGGCGTAGGCGCGGCCTCAAGTTTCGTGTTGGCATGAGTGGGTGTTTAATGTCCTCCCCGCGGCATCCAGGCGGCTTCGAGGTCACGATCCTGGCATGCATCCTTCCTGCTTTGGGGGCCGCAGGATGGCAAGCGGACTGGGATCGTGCCCGGAGGGAGTTAGCGGGCCGTGATCACGGCGCCGACGGGATAGGTGCCGAGGGAAACGGGGACTTTGGCGGCCGATGAAATGCCGACGGCCTCAGTCGTATAGGTCTCGCTGACGATGGGCACGATGGTTCCGCCTTTGAGATAGTCGCTGAGGGCAGCGAGATCGGTGGTATCCCCAGTCCCCTTCTCCTGGGCCATGGCCCATTGACCCTTGGCATCCTCGATCAGTCTCAGATTATTGAGGATGCTGTTCAGTTGGGCATTCTCCCGAGCGCGGACGTAGTTCGGAATGGCGAGAGTCGCGAGCAACCCCACAATAGCCACCACGATCATGATTTCCACCAAGGTGAAGCCGTGGTTTTGATGATCAAGAGGTATTCTCATACGCCCGCCCGCATTTTTCCAAACCAGGAGACGGTAATGCGATAAGGGGGCATGATTCAACATCCAATTGAGTTCAAAACAAACTATTTACAAAAGGCAAATGCCGCCGCGAGGCAGATCCTTCCCTGTCGTCCGCGAGACTTCTCAGGATTGCCATTTGCCCTTGGTGGTAGAGCTCTTGCGGGACACGCGGTTTTGGCGGGAAGAGGTGGGCACGGAGCCGCCCGAAGTCGAAGGACTCGGCAAAACGAAGCTCACCCGCATGGTCAAGCGACGAGACACATCGCCGGCTGCGACCAAACCGTAAGGTCCGGTCGCGCCCTCCGACCTCACGGGCGAAGCAAGCCGGCAAACGCGCACGATCGAGGCCCAAGGGTCCGAAGGATGAGGCGCGAAGCCGGGTGTTTTTCCTTTTTCTTTGCTGGGCCTGGGGTTATGCGAACGCCTGCATGAAGACCGAGACGCTGCACATTGGCATGCGGGTTCGCCACCCCCAGCATGGTACCGGCGCCGTCCGCGCCCTCACCGAACACACCGCTGAGATTCGTTTTGACGATGGCAACATCTGCACCGTTTCTCCTGAAAACTGCGGACTCGAGCCCTTGGAGACCATGGCCACCCTGAGCGGCCTCAACATCCCTCTGGCCACGCTGATGGCGCAGACGGTCGAAAAAACGCTCGAGGGCCTCGGTGTCGAAAAACCAGGGGGGTCGGTGGAGGAACTCGGAAAACGCTGGCATCAAGGAACCTTGATCCTCAAGCCGTCGGATGCTTCCCTGCAGGCCAAGGAAGTGGACCTGGAGGTGTTCTTCCACAAGATCGTCTTGATCCGAAACAACCTGCGAGTCCTGGAGCAGAAAATCAACGGAAGCGAGACCCTGACCAGCGGGGAGAAGTTTGACTGGCAACAATACATCACAAAGTCCTACGGATCGCTCACCACGTTTAATCTGCTGTTCAAAGACAAGGAAAGCTGGTTCTAGGCTTGTGCGAATGATCAAGGGCGTCTTATGACCGCGCGGTTGCACGGCGCTGTCCTCGTCCTATTCCTGCTGGCCCTTGTGGCTCAAGGCGTGGCGACACTGCTCGATCTTTCCCCGCCCTCCCGCGATCCCGCGTTTGAATGCGTTTTCTGGATCCTCGCGTCCGCCTGCACGGTGACCGGTTTGCATCGCCGGTTGCCCCTCCAACAAGCCCTGGGCGCGGCCGCCTGGGTGGGCGGACTCGCCTGGCTGGTGGAATTGGCCAGCCTGCGCTTCAGCATTCCCTTCGGTCCCCGCGCCTTCCTCGGAAGTCTCGGTGCAAGCCCGCCCAATACCGTCCCGGCGGTCATCCCATGTGTCTGGATCGTCATGGTGCTGAATGCGCGCGGCGTGGCTCGTCTCATCCTGAGACCCTGGCGGAAAACGACCTATTATGGATTCTGGGTGCTGGGACTCGCCTCCGTCCTGGTCGGCCTCTTCGCCGTGGCCATGGAGCCCTTTGCCAGCCTGACGAAACGTTATTGGGCGACAGGGGGCACGCGTGTTCCCACCTCGGTGCTGGGGATCGATGGGCTGGTGTTCCTGAGCCGTTCAGTGGTGGCTGCTTGCCTCCTCGGATTCGCCACCCCCTGGCTGATCCATAAACAGCCGGTGAAGCAGTCTCCCGATCTTCACCCTTGGATTCTATGGGTGCTGATCCACGGATTGCTCATTCTCGACAGCCTTCGCCACGAACTTTGGACTTTGGCGGTCCTGGCGGGTGGCATGTTGGGCTTCGTGTCCCTCTGCGCTTTACGCGGGGCTTATTGGGTTCGCGCGGAAATGGCCTTAGAAACGGACCGCAACTGACGGCGGCTTGAGGAAAAGACCCGCGGCTTGCCAAGGCTTGTCTCGCAGTGTCGTAATGGGGGCACCTGAATATGCGAAAAGCTTCCTTGGAATTCCTCAAAACTCTGATCCACACCCCCAGCCCTTCCGGCCACGAAACCCGGGGGCAACGCGTTTGGCTCGACTATGTGAAGGCGTTCGCCGACGAAACCTATTCCGACGCCTATGGAAACTGCGTGGCGGTTTTGAACAAAGGGGGAACCCCCCGGGTGATGCTGGCGGCGCACGCGGACGAAATCGCCATGGCGGTCAATTACATCGACGACAACGGTTATCTCTACGTGCGCAGAGTGGGAGGCATCGACCCGGCGATCATTCGCGCTCAACGCGTGGCGGTTCACACCCGGCAGGGGCCCGTGAAAGGCGTGGTGGGGAACGTCGCGCCCCACCTCACGAGGATGGAGGGCGAACGTAAAGTGCCCAAGATGGAGGATCTATTCATTGATATCGGCGCGCGAAGCAAGAAGGAGGCTCAAGAGCTCGTTCGAATCGCCGATCCCGTGACTCTGGAGAACGGCTTCGAACTTTTGCGGAATGATCTGGCCGTGGCGCGGGCCTTCGATAACCGCATCGGCACGTTCGCCGTCGCCGAAGCGCTGCGTTTGCTGCATCCTCAGCGCCGAGCCCTGAAAGCCGAGATCTGCGCCGTGTCGAACATCATGGAAGAAGTGGGCCTGCTTGGAGCCCGCCAGATCGCTTACAGCCTCAAGCCTGATGTGGCGCTGGTCGTGGATGTCACTCATGCCACCGACTACCCGACCGTGAGCAAAATCCAGCACGGGGACATCAAGGTGGGCGCAGGTCCGGCGCTCACCCACGGGGGCTGCAATCATCGCGAGGTCGTGGCGCGGTTGGAAGCGATCGCTTCCCAAGAATCCATCCCGCTCCAGCATGAGGCCATGTCCGCCACCAGCGGCACCGACACCGACGTCATTTTCTGGACGCGCGGGGGCATTCCCAGCGCCTTGATCAGCCTGCCCAATCGCTACATGCACTCGCCCGTCGAGTTGGTCAGCCTTCGCGACCTCGAGTGCATTCCCCGCTTGCTCGCAGGATTTTCCGCCTCCCTGCGCAAGAAGGAGAAATTCAAAGTCAAAATCTGATCAAGGTTTTTCCAGCACCCGGAAGAACAGTTGCGCTGATTGGTCAGGGGAAGTGTGCGCAGGGGGGGCGCGTGGACGGACTCGTGTAAGCGGCGTAGAATGTCCAGTCCACCAGGTTCGTCGATTGCTGCAGTCCGATGGGATAAACGGGATCGATCAACAATTCGAACGAAAGCGAACGATCCGCGTCGAGCCTCGGACCGGACAGCAACGGACTCACCGGTGGTGGCAGATCCAGGAGCTGCAGGCGGGCCGGCTCGGAGCGCGAGTTTCCGGCGACGTTCCGCACCTCCACCGTGTAGGCTCCCTGCTTGGACGCCTCCAAAGCACTCACGAGATGGGTCGCATTCGTGGCTCGAACAAGGACCGATCCATTGAACAGCCATTGGTAGGTCAAAGGCTTGGTTCCGTCCGCGGCCACGGAGAGCTCCACGTTGGAGCCTGCCCTGTAACTGCCTCCCGCGGGTTGCTTCGTGATCTTGGGGGCGGCAAAGGCGAGTTCAATGACCGCACTGAATTCATAGCCAAACGTGTTGCTGGCCAACAGCACGTAATCGCCTTGGTCGCGGGCGGCAAAAGCCGGAAGGGTCAAAGTTGCATTGGTGGCGCCCGCCAGATTCGACCCGTTCCGGCGCCATTGCAATCGCAACGGTGGAGTGCCGTCCACCCGCGCAGAGAGTTCGACGGATTGCCCCAGTTCCTCAACGGTACGCGACGGGGAAGCGCTCAAAACAACGCCGGGATCATTGGTGCTGAAGGCAAAATAGGCCCACTCGGTGCCCCAGCGGTCTCCCTTCGGACCTCTCGTCGAGGCGTATTCCTGCATCGTCCACATGTCCTGATCATTCAAAGGATCCACGCATGCCGCACTGTAGTCCCCCCAGCTGTTGCGGCCTCGAATGCGAATACGCACGTAAGGAGCTTCTCCAGCCTTGTACGTTTGCGGGAGTGACATCAGTCCCGCGGGTTCGCTTCCCATCCGGTGGGCATAAGCGGCGCTGGCGTAGGTTTCTTTGGAGAATCGAGAAAAACCGACGAGCACGTCATTCGACCGATTGACTGCCAGACTCGGGAAAGAATAGTGCTCCAAGCCACTCGGATCGTCGATCAGCCCGCGTTGGGCAATTGCCCCCGCCAAAGACACGTTCCACCATTGAATCGAAGTCCGCTCCTTCGGGGTGCCGAGGTCCATGAAAACATGGTGCGCGACCCATAAGGAGCTGTTTCGATACTGAACGCTCTGGATGCGGGCGTCGTTCGGGAAGATAGAGGTTGAGGTTCCCTTTTGGGGTGAAAGATTCGTGCCGTTCGGTTGCTCCGAAGTGACATTCCAGAATCCCCAGGCGGGAACAGGAGGAGTCAAGGCATGACCGGCCGCATACGTTTCCGATCCCAGCGCTCCTTGAATGCGGGCGATTCGGAGCCGGTTCCGGGCGGGCACGTCGCAAACCACATAAAGATTGGGCTCGGTCCCGCCGTGGTTCACCGCGGGCACCAGGGTAAAGCCGTTGGAATCCTCGAATTTCTTGATCGACGGGTTCTGAGCGGAAACCAGCGCCGCTTTGTCCAAGATGTAGAGATCGGACCGCACGAAGAGATTGGTCTCGCCCACCGTGTGCATGTTGAAACTCACTCCCAACCAGGTGCGATTGAATCCGAGATTGGGGAAATCCGCCCAAACCTTGCCCGTGGGGTCGGCTTTGAGCGTGAGGAGGCGCCAGTCTCCCGCCGGATCCGAAGTCGAGGAGACACCGATCAGGATCATGGAATTCGTGGTCTGGCCTTCGGCGATGGCCGTGGCAAAATAGCGTCTCGAACGAGGGTCGTAAACAACTCGCGGGTCGAACACGTTCGAAGCTCCCGCAGGCTTCCAAAAATCCTTCAGGAGGACTTGCTTGAGCACCCTTCCTCGACGGGCCTGCACGGCAAATTCCGTGTTGAGCATAACCACCAAATGTTCAGGTCCCACAGCCCCGGAAGTGTCCGGAGGCAACGCCTCGTAATTGTCGATCAGAGCCGGAAAGTGGGTGCGCAAGCTGGGGACGGGACGGGCCGCCGCGGCGGTTTCGGTCGCGCGCTTGAAATCGGCTCCGTGGTCCGGAGCGGAGAGGAGCGCCGGCAGTTCGAGTTGGTCCTCGTCCTGGAGGATCTGTCCACGGGTCGACCCTTCAGGCAGGGACGAGACATTCACGCGGCTTTCGCGAAATGCGATGGCCGTTTGCGGCCGTTGAACTTCCCCCCTGGGGAAACATCCGACGTCGCTTGCAGCCCCAAGGTCCCCGACAGGCCAAGGCTGAGGACGTGGCAAAACCATCCGGCAAACGGCATGGCGAAGACTACGAAGCTGGACGCTCAGGCTCCAGGCCATTTTGCGGCTGGCTTTTCTGTTTACAACGAGGCCCGGGTTCCCTCGACTCTTCCCATGCGCGTCTTAATCCTTGGTTGCGGCTATCTGGGCGTGCGCGTGGGTGAGTTGCTTCGGGCCTCCGGGCACGAAGTCTGGGGGACTCGCCGTTCGCCCGAGTCGGCAACAGAATTGGAGTCGGTGGGCATTCGACCGGTGATCTTCGATTTCGGCGTTCCCGAGTCTCTGAAGCAACTTCCGGACGGTGTCGAGTGGATCGTGCATTGCGCCTCGACGGGGAGGGGAGGGGCGGATGCCTATCGCCTCGTTTTTGATCAAGGATTGCGCATGGTCGAGCTTTGGATGCGAAACCAGCCGTTGCAGAAATTCGTTTTTACCAGCAGCACGAGCGTGTACGGCCAGGTGGACGGGAGCTGGGTCGATGAAGATTCTCCGGTCAGCCCGGAGCCGGAGGGAGCCCGCATTTTGGTGCAAGCCGAGCTTCATGCCCGATCGCTTCAGGGTTTGGGCGCAGTCGTCCTTCGTTTGGCGGGTCTCTACGGAGCGGGGAGGGGCCATTTGTTGCAACAACTCTTGCGGCGGGAAGCCCGCGTCGAAGGCACCGGGCAAAGGTGGTTGAACATGGTTCACCGGGAAGACGCCGCCCGGGCGGTCGTGCTGGCGCTTGAACAGGCTCCCCGGGGGGAAGTGTACAATGTCGCGGACAATGAACCCGTGGCTCAGGTCGAATTCCTCCGCTGGCTGGCGGACAAGACAGGGAATCCGATGCCTCAAAGGGCCGAGCCCGCCAGTGGTTCTCCACGAACGAAACGAGCGCGGACCCACAAGCGGGTTTCCAACCGCAAGTTGAGGGAAACGTTGGGATGGGTTCTCCGCTATCCGAGCTATCGCGAGGGTTATCGAGAAGAGATTCGGAAGCGGAATGACGAGCCAGGTTGACGGGCTGCTCGGGGATGGACTGCACCAAGCCAGGGCGAGTCCGCCACGCCTCAGTTTCCGGCGGTATCGCCAGAGGGTTGAAACCTGATTTCGAGCAACTCGCCGGGGCGAACTTTCAAATGCCCCGGAAGTCCGACCGAGATCGCCAAGCCTCGATCCGCCTCCAGCCCCCGGGGCAGGAGGGAGGCGGGAATGGGCTCCCAACTGACTCCGACTTGCTGCACCACCGCATCGATCTGCTCCCGGCGGGCGCCGCGTGTGACCAGGATGACGGGCATGCCCTTGTGCGGTTGAACCGAAAGCGGCTGGCGCAAATAAGCGGTGACCCGCTCGGATCGGTCGGAGGTGATGGTCATGATCGATTCACCCGCTTCCAGGTTTTCACCCGTGCGTTTGAAGACGGTGGTGACATGGCCGGCGATGGGAGCGAGCAAGGGAATGGGCTGCATTTGGGCTTCGGCCAACCGCAACTTTTCCTCCTGCACCGCGATCGCCGCGCGGACGGAACGAGCCGCCGCATCCGCCATCTTCTGCCCGCTTTCCCCGCCTAATTGTTCCAAGCGGGGACTCAAAGCGTCGATGACGGAGGCGAGCCCATCCCGTCGAGACTTTGCTTGTTCACGGGTGGATCGTGCCAGGTCAAGGCGTTCGTCGCTGACAAGCTTGTCCTGATAAAGCTTGGTGGCGCGTTCCAGCTCCAATTCGGCGTAACGCAGAGAGATGGAAGCCGCCGCAAATTCGATCCGGTGGTTCATCAGATCGAGCTGAAGTTGTTCCCACGACATGGCGTTGCGTTGCTGATCGAGGGCTTCAGCCATGCCGGATTGGATCACGGCGATCTCGGCCTTGATCACGGCCAGGCTGTTTTCGGCGACTTTGGGCGGCGTGGTGACGACGTAGGCCAAGATTTGATCCTGAGCCACGGGATCCAGCCTCGCGACCTGGACTTGGGTGAGCGATCCGGCCTGCGGGGAGGTGACGCTGGCCTGCACGATCTCGGCTTCGCCCACCAGGGCTGACGTCGCGAAGTTCGACTTCCAGAGGCTCATCGCCAGGAACGTGCAGATTCCGAAGACGAGGACAGGCACTCCCGTGCGTTTAAAGTCCTTCCACCGCTGGGCGGGCGGCGTTGGAATGACGGGATGCGGTTTCATGCTTTCATTAGACTTCGGACTCTTCTTCGGCCAGCAGCCCGGTGACTCTCGAGACTCCGGGGAATGCCCGCAACTCGGAAAGCATTTCGTCCATCCGGCCGGGGTCACGGAGCAGGATCCGGTAGGAGAGATCCGTGCCTTCGAAGCCCTCATGGGACCGCTGGCTGGCGCACTGGGCTTTGCGGCTGTGGCGGTGCAGCACTTGTCGCAACTCTCCCATTTCCGCCGCAGGCCTTGCCCAGTGCATATTCACGATCACGTCGTATCGATGCCGGGTTCCAAAATGACTGAACCAGAGATAGAGCATGATCAACGAAATCAACCCGCAACCCACCACGGCGGTCGTCAGTTTCATGGTCCCACAGGCCATGCCGACCACGATCACGGAAAGCACATACGTCGTGTCGAGAGTGTCACGAAGAATGTTGCGAAATCGGACAATCGCGAAAACGGCCATGAGCCCGAACGCGGTCACCAGGTTGTTCTGAAGCACCATCATCACCATCGAAGTCACCGTCGGAATGACGATCAACGAGTTGACGAAGGACCGCGAGTAAGAAAGTCCGGAGTGAGTCGTCATGTAGACCCACGCGAGGACATGCCCTCCGAGAAACGCCACGAGCATCCCCAACAGCATCCTGGGAAAATCCGTGGGGACCGCGGCAAAGTCGCCATTCCAAAAAGTGTCCATCAGGCAAAAGGGCGGACGGCTTCGCGAGTTGGGTTTCTGGAGGCAGCGCCCTCCCGCGAGAGAAACGCGGTTTCGTGCTCGGGCCGGGCATGTTCCCGGGTCACTCGCTCCTTGCCCAGGAGGGTGACCCCATCGACATACTTGGCCGCTCCGCATTGCATCAATCCGAAGACCCGGACCAGGTCGCGAAACCAATCCGGGAATCGATTCGTGAATTTCAGTTCCAGCACGACTTCATTTCCGAAAACCAGGACCGGCTTGATCATCGTCGTGGACAGATTGAACGTGGGCTCGGCTTCGCAGCGCACTTCGCGGTCCAAAGTGACCCGGACAGAATTATCGTGGGCGGGCAGCCAGGCCTCGCGCAAGTAGGCGATATGCGCCTTGGGAGTCGCCCGGAGGTCCAGCGTGTGCTGGCAGAAGCGTTGGATCGCCACCAAGGCTTTGGGGGACTTGGAGAGGAGATGTGCGGCGTCAGGAATGTGTCCGCGCAGAATCATCGCCACAGCGGATCGCTTCACCGCGCCTCGTTCCTTCGAAATGGTGTTGTTCGTTCGCTTTTTAATCTCGAAAAACACCGGCGCGTCTTCCGCGTCGGTATAGTAACGAAGCCGGAGCTTGAACCGGTTCTTATCCCCGTTAATCGTGGTCTGATACAAGGCCAACTGGTCCGAGTCGAGATAGAGACTGTGGACGGGATAGGAAAAATTGGGCTTTCCCACTCCGTACTCATCCAGGTCCAAATAGCAGCGGACGAACTCACGAATCGCCAGCGCTTTCGCCTCGGGGATGATGTATTTCAGCTCGAAACGCTGCTTTTGCAGTCGATCCTGCTCCATAGCCATCCGTTCAACTCACTCGCATTCAAGTTCTTCTTACGCCACATCGGTGGAGACATGTTTGTCTCGCGTTTGATACGTCATCGTCAACAGACAATGACGGCAACATTCTACTCATTCCTATGAGAATTCAAGCAAGTTCAATGCCAAACTATTGAGCCCCAACGAATTGCTGCCCTGAATTCGAGTGAGCGGGTTAAGGCGGTTGAGCGTCGAAAAGTGCGCTCTTGCTGGCTGCTTGGGGTTGTACCTATAAACGCCCATGTCCAAAATGCCTTCCAGGCCTCGAGTCGCTGACTTTCAATTGGATTCTTTTCTTTCCACCAAGACGAGCCATGTCAATCAAGCCCTGGATGCCTGGCTTCCTTCCGAAAAAGCCAAACCGGCCACGCTGCATCGCGCGATGCGCTATTCCCTCTTCGCGGGGGGGAAACGGATGCGCCCGGCGCTTTGCCTGGCCGCCGCGGAGGCTTGCGGGGGCGGCGAAAAAGATGCCATGCCTCTGGCGTGCGCGGTCGAATGCATCCACACCTATTCCCTGATCCATGACGACCTGCCGTGCATGGACGACGACGACTTCCGGCGCGGCAAGCCGACCAATCACAAAGTCTTCGGTGAAGGCATTGCCGTGCTGGCCGGCGATGCGCTCCTCACCCAGGCCTTTGAACTGGCCGTCCGATGCCGGGGTTGGAGTCGTTATCCTCATTCGCAAATCGTGCTCGAAATCGCCCGGGCTTCAGGAAGTCTCCAACTCATTGCCGGTCAAGTGGCCGATTTGGAAGGCGAAGGACAACCGCTGAGCCTTGCCGAACTCCGTTACATTCACGAGCGAAAAACCTCCGCGCTCCTGTGCTGCTCGGTCCGCCTGGGCGGCATGAGCGCCAATTGCAGCCCCGCTCAACTGAAGGCGCTGACCGGGTTCGGTTTCAAAGTCGGTCTCGCCTTTCAGATCATCGACGACATTCTTGATGTGACGCAAACCTCAGAGCAACTCGGCAAAACGGCGGGAAAAGACACCGCCGCCCGGAAGGCGACCTACCCGTCCATTGTCGGGCTCGAGAAGTCCCGCGCCCTGGCGAAGTCTCTGACGCGACAAGCTTACGCCAGCCTGAAACCTTTCGGAAGCCGGGCCGGCGTACTGCTGGCGCTCGCCCAATTCCTCCTCGAGCGGCAGAAGTAGGCGGAAGCGCCGTTATTGGGCCGAGTAATAGGCGTCCACCCGCGCCGCCACGTCCTTGTAGCCGATATCCGTTTCGTAGATGAGCTTGAGTTGCTCGATCGCCTCTTCCTTCTTGCCCATCTTTTCCAGCACCAAGCCCAGCGCATAAATCAAATCCTTTTTCTCCTCGTCGAACACGGTTTTCTCCTTGATCGCGTTCTGCAAGGTGCGTGCGGCCAGGTCATTCATGCCTCGACGCGCGAAGCATTGCCCCAAGAAACCGAGGGCCTGAATGCGCCGATGAGGGTTGTTTTGGGCTTTTTGAAACTCCTGAATCGCCTCGGAGATCCGGTTTCCATTGAAGTAATGCACCCCAAGCTCGAAGCGCAGTTGCAAGTCCGTGGGATACTTCTCCGCGCGAATCCGGCAATCTTGGATCAAGAATTCCTGTTTCTCTTTTTTCAGAGCTTCGGATTTCTCGGCGAATTCGGGTGTCGCCGGGTCGAGTTGCGCGAGAGCCTGGTCGATGCGCTTCACCTTCAAATCCGCCAGCGCCTTCTCGATGCTCGGATCCTTCGAACTGTCCTGGTCGAGGATGCGCTGGTAAAACTCGGCCGCCCGCTCGAAGTTTTTATTCTGCGCATGGATCTCCGCGATGTTGCGGAGCAACTTCAGATTATGGGGTTCGCTTTCCAGGCGCTGCTCGTATTCCTCGATCAACGACCGGGCGCTTTCCCCGGTTTTCACCTCCCGGTTTTCCTGCTCGAGTCGCGCCGATTCCTGCTTGTTCTTCAAGATGTCACGGTAAGACCCTTGCCCTCCTTCCAGAGCCGCGTATCCACCCTCATCCATCGTGCGAGTGGCGGAAGCGTTCTTCAGGGTCTGCGCGATCGCCGGATCGTTGGGATACGCGCGCTGCAACTCGGCGAGCACGCTTTCCGCGCGAGAAATGTGGCCGGCGGCGGCAAGCGCCTCGGCCAGGGCGATGGCCGCAGCCTTGTCTCCCGGCGACGATTTCATCACAAATTCCAGCGAGAGCACCGCGGTCTTGGGAAGCTTCGCGGCGACGGCGGCTTCGGCAAGCAACCGGTGGGCCGTGTTGTTGTTCGGGTCCCCGTTCAGGATTTGCTCCGCGATGCGAAGGGCTTCCAGGGGATTGGACCGCAGGGCGATCTGGCCCTTGGCGATCATGGGCGAACTGCTTGCCGCCCCGAGCATCTTTTTGAACAGTCCGGTTGAGGAGCCATGTTTCTTGACTTGCGTGGCGCGCAACGCTTGGCGGCACTCAAAGAATCCCGGTTCACGCACCAGAACCTGTTCGAAAATCGACAACGCATAGTCCAGGTTGTTCTTCTCCAAGGCGACCAGGCCTTTTTCATATTGTTCCCTCAGGGAGCGGGGGATCTCGGATAACGGCTTCTCGGGCATGCCGATAGCTTAATTCCTGACCGCCAAAAATCCACCGGAAATCAAACCAGGCCACCGGCCCACGGTGCATCCCGATGTTGCCGGTGATGCAGGTAGGGCGCGTCCGTCCCGGCGCGCCGCCGGAGCATGATGTTTTGCATCCAGTGGGCGGCGGGCTGGGACAGGCCCGCC
>VHDF01000084.1 GCA_016871495.1 Verrucomicrobiota bacterium
TCGGGGAGCTTCAGCGAGCGATAGACGCGCGAAGTGGCCAAGAGCCCCGCATGAGACGAAGCGGTCTCGTCGAGCGGCTTGGGATCGATGGCGAACGGCGACTTGGCTTGGACGGGCAAGCGAGCTGAAAACTTTTATAGTATGAAGATGATGCTGGACTCTTACCGCGAGCTTTATGATTCCTACCTGCGTCCGCGTGCCGGCAGCACCGTTCCCCAGGTGGATCCCTTGGCCGCCTGATCCCATGAGCCCCTCCCTCCACCGCTCTTCCCATTCACCCGCATGGCTGGCATAGGTTTCGAAATCAATCGGATCCTGTCCCGCCAGGGATATTGCTCCATGCTGCAAGCGTATGGTTACGCTGGCTTGGTGGGGAGTGGTCCGTGGCTGGTCGCGGTGGCCAGTCTTGGCATGCTGGGGGTTTTGCTCAGAACACTGGCTGGCGACCAGGATGTCCGGGTGTTTTTTGTCGCGGTGTCGGTGATCTACGGTGCGAGCCTGGTTTTGAGCGCGCCGTTGCAGTTGGTGTTGACCCGCCACGTCTCGGATCTTGAGTTTCTGGGGAAAAAGCGGGCCGTTTTTCCGGTTTATGTTGCGAGCACGGCGATCACGGCCCTCCTCTTCACCCTCCTGGGCCTCATCGTGTTCGTCGGATTTGTGCCCGGCCCTTTCACGTTTCGAGTCGCGGCGGCGGCCTTGATGTGCGTGGTATCGTGCATCTGGGTCGCCAATGTGTTCCTGAGCGCGCTGAAGGATTACAATTCGCTGCTGGTGGGATTTGCATTGGGATTCGGCCTGAGCCTGGTGCTTGCCTGGCAAGGGGCCAAGCACTGGGGAATTTCGGGAGCCATGACGGGTTTCGTCGCCGGCCAGTTCGGGCTTCTCCTCGTGCTTTGCCGGGCGATCTTTGCCGAATTGGGAAGCTCCGACCTGGCCGATGCCACGTCTTTCCTGAGCGGATTCCGCCGCTACTGGGATCTTGCCCTGGGAGGGTTGTTTTACAATCTGGGCATTTGGATCGACAAGTTTCTCTACTGGTGGGCGGATCCTCGCGGAGAACAAGTCGCGGGTATTCTCTACGCCTCTCCCACCTACGACCGCGTCGTTTACTTTTCTTTTTTGACGATCGTGCCGGGCATGGCGGTGTTTCTCTTGAAGCTGGAGACCGAGTTTGCGGACGCCAACCGGAAATTTTACGACATGGTGTTGCGCAAGGGCACTCTCGCCCAGATTGACGAGGCGCGCGACGCGATGGTGCGGGCGCTGGCGGGCGGCTTCAGCTTGCTGGTCAAAGTCCAGGGCTTGACGACCGGGGTGCTGGTCCTTCTGGCTGGCCGCTCCCTGCCGATTCTCGGATTGGGAGCCGTGCAAACCGGAGTTTTTCAGATCTCCCTGATCGCGTCTTATCTGCTGGTCCTGCTGCTTTCATTACTGACCATTTTGTATTACCTGGACAAGCGTCGCGAAGCGCTGGTGTGTTGTATCTTGATGACGGTGATCAGCGCTGCGACGACGTGGATGACCATCCCGCTGGGGGATCGCTGGTTTGGCGTGGGATTTCTCGCGGCCTGCGCCGTGATGGTCGTGTTTGCCACGTGGCGCGTGAATCATCACCTCGACCGCCTCGTCTACGACACGTTTGCCTCCCAGCCGGTGTATGGTTGAATTCCGTTTGACACGCGTTCGGGTCCGCCGGGATGATTCGGAAGTTGCGGTGGCCAGGGTAGCTCAGCGGTAGAGCAGGGGACTCATAAGCCCTTGGTCGGGGGTTCGATTCCCTCCTCTGGCACCAACTTTGCATTTCCGGATTGAGCCGAGAGGATTTGCCCCTTTTTGTCCGTCCGATTCCTTCCTGGACGATTCTTACCTGGCTCCGAGTCGTGTGCTTTCCCGTGGGCTGCCGGCCGGCCGCCCGGGCTCGGGGCGCAGGCGTGTCAGTGCATCCACAGCTTGTCGGTGATGCGCGAAGCAGCTCCGGGGCGCGGCGTTCACGCCGCCTCAAGGCGTGTCTTCAAAGGGGCATGGCGGCTTCAACGGGCAAGGGTGCTGCCAGGGCGAAGGTGTCCACCCACGGCGGGCCCTACAGCGGGCGGAGATCGCTGCGGCAGGTTGGCGCGAGCGGAAGCGCCGTGAACGGCGCGCCCCGAACACTTGCGGAGGCAACGGAGGCGTGTTTGAGCGGGCGAAGAGTATTGATTTCGGCGCGCGAGGCCGCCTACATTTTCCGCACCTTGGGTTTTGCCACTGCGGGAAGGCCGGGTCGCGACGGTCAAGTTTCGGGCGCCTTAAGAATCATGGCATCTTCTCTGACTCCGAATGAGGAGGCTCAGTTGCTGTCCTCGATCGAAATGTTCGAGGTCATCACGACCTCGGACCCCAACGATTATCAATCGCTGGAGATTCTCAAGGAGGCCTATTCCAAGCTGGGCCGTGAGGAGGATGTGGTCATCGCGTCCAAACGCATCGCCAAAGCTTATGTGTCGAGCGGCCAGTTGACCTCCGCCATTTTCGAGTACGAAAGCATTCTGCAGCGTCGTCCGAACGACGAGGAAGTCCTGGGGCGCTGCAGGAAATCGAAAAGCGTGCCAACAGCTTTTCCGCGCCCGCCATGCCGGCGGAAATCGAGTATACCGGGAAGGACTCCGACCGGGGCAAAGGAAGGCCCGGCAAAGCGACGGCGCAGGATTTCGATGACGGACGGCAGGGCATGCACAAGCTCTTCGTCGAGAGCAAGCTGATCAGCGCGACCGATTTCGACATTTACTGGCCGAGTGTGGATTTGTCGGAGTCTCCTTCCCAGCCGATGGAGCCCTTTATCGGGGTGCTTGCTGCCAAGGCCCTCGTTCCCGCCGACCAGTCGCGCAAGCTGCTCTGCGAGAAAACGCGGCTCGGTTATCTCCCGATCGATAAGTACGACGTGGATATGGAGCTGGCGCGAAAGTATCCCAAGGATGTCTGCCGCCGCTGGTGCGTGCTGCCTTTCGATTCCCTGAGCAAGGCCGTGCTCGTGGCAACCGCGAATCCCTTCAACAAGCAGGCCGCCCGCGAACTGGAGCAGGCCGCGAGCGGGCGCATCGTGTGGTATTTGAGCCCGCCCGCCGAGTTGGTCAAGGCGCTCAAGAAATCATTCCGCTAATCCGCCTTTCCTATGCCTCCGGTCAAGAATTTTGGAGAACGCATCGCCGACGCCCTGGTCGAGGACGGTCTTCTTTCGACCAAGCAGGTGGAAGAGTTGCTCGAACTGCAGAAGAAGGAAGGTACCCGCCTGTTGAAGCTGCTTTCCGAGAAGCAATTCGTGAAGGACGTGGACATGGTTGTCGCCATGGGGCGCGTGCTCAACGTGCCGCCGGTGAATTTGCAGCGCATTTCCATCCCGATGGAAGTGGCCAACCTGGTGCAGAAAGACACGGCCGAAACGCACAAAGTGATCCCGGTCGCCCGGCTGGACAACAAGCTGTTTCTGGCCATGGCCGACCCGCTGAACGTGCTGGCGCTGGATGACATCAAGCGCCTGACGCGGCTTGAGGTCATTCCGATGATCGCCGCCCAGAAGGCGATCATCGACAAGCTCAACAATCTCGAAACCAAGGGCGGCAGCCTGCAGGAAGTCGTGGCCGAGGCCGAGAAGGAGGCCGAGGAAGACGCCGAGATCATCAAGGACGAGATCGACAGCCTGGATGAGAACGCGGCCGCGGCGGCCAGCGAGGAAGCCCCTGTGATCAAGCTCGCCAACGCCATCATTGTGCAGGCGATCAAGGATCGGGCGAGCGACATCCACCTAGAGCCTTTCGAAAAGTCCATCAAACTTCGCTACCGCGTGGACGGCGCGCTCACCGAAAACGCGCCGCCTCCCAAGAGCATGTATGTCGGGCTCTCCTCGCGCATCAAGATCATGAGCAATCTTGACATCGCGGAGCGGCGCCTTCCCCAGGACGGTCGCATGCGCATGCGGGTGGGCGGGCGAGACGTCGACCTTCGCGTTTCTTTCCTGCCGACGGTGCACGGCGAAAAGGCCGTCCTCCGCGTTCTCGACAAGTCCAATCTGTCCGCCAGCATGGACAAGGAGACGTTTCGACGAATGAAGGCTGCGGTGGACACTCCCCACGGCCTGATTTTGGTGACGGGTCCGACCGGTTCCGGCAAGACCACCACTCTCTATTCCTGCCTGAACGAGCTGAACAACCCCGATTACAACATCATCACGGTCGAGGATCCCGTCGAGTTTCAGATTCCCGGGATCAACCAGGTGCCGGTGAAGAAGGAGATTGGCCTCACCTTCGCCTCCGCCTTGCGGTCCATTTTGCGCCAGGATCCGGACATCATCATGATTGGGGAGATCCGGGACGAGGAAACCGCGGAAATCGCGGTGGAAGCGGCGCTGACGGGGCATCAGGTGTTGAGCACGATGCATTGCAACGACGCGCCCGGCGCCATTGCGCGCCTCGACGACATGGGCATCGCGCCGTTCCTCATTTCCTCGTCGGTCATTCTTTCCTGCGCGCAACGCTTGATGCGGCGCGTGTGCAGCGTGTGCAAGGAGCCGGTGACCTACCCGGCGAAAATGTTCGACGATCTCCAGATCGACCAGTCGATGTTCGACGGCGTGCAACTCTACAAAGGGCGCGGGTGTGACCGTTGCAAGAACTCCGGCTACTCAGGCCGTGCCGCGATCATCGAGGCGATGGAGGTTTCGGATGAAATCCGCAAACTCGTCATCAAACGGGCTTCTTCCATGGAGGTCGGGAAGGTGGCGATTTCCGAAGGCATGAAGACGCTTCGGATGGTCGCTCTCGACAAGGTCCGGGAGGGCATCTCCACGCTCGAACAGGTGCTTGTGCTGACCTCGAGCCACTGACCCTGCGGGCTCGCGTATGCGGGACGCTCTTGCCTCGACCACCGGTCCCCCCCTGGCATCTGGCATGTATTGGGGGGGTGTTCAACGAGGAGCACGCCTTTCAGCGCGAGGTTTTGGATCGCGCCTCGCGTCAAGGCCTGCGCTCTCGCCTCCATGTGGTCCCCTTCGTCAACGATGTTGGCCGGGCGCTGCGCGCGTTGGATGTTGTGTTGCATACATCGTTGAAGCCGGAACCTTTCGGACGCGTGATCGTCGAGGCCATGGCGTCCGGGATTCCCGTGGTGGCGGCCCGTGCCGGGGGCGTGCCGGAGATCCTTGAGGATGGCGTTGACGGACTTCTGGTTTGCCCCGGAGACGCGGACGACTATGCGAGGGCGGTCCTGAAACTCGAGGGGTCTCCCGAAGGGCGATCCGGCATGGTCCGGGCCGCGACGAGGAAAGTGGACCAGAGGTTCCGGGTGGATCGGGTGGCTTCGGAATGGTCCGGCCTGTTCGAAAGTTCATTCCGTTAGGAACGACCGGTTTCTCGCATGCGCTTTCTCTTTTTCAGTCCCGGCTATCACCCGGACATCCCGGGTGGTGCCTGGCGCGTGACCGAGGAATTGTCGAGGCGGCTGGCGGGCCGGGGTCATGACATGGATGTGATCACGAATCATCCGGGTGCGTCCTTCGAGGCTTTCGAGATCCGGGCGAAGGTGCGCATTCATCGGGTGGGACCCGCCCGGCCTTCCCGGTGGCGTCCCGCCTTTTTCGAACGTAATCGGCAGGCAAGGATGATTGGCCGGGAGCTGCTCGATCGCGCGGGTGGGACCGTGTTGGTGGGAACTCACCATGCCTATTTTGAGCCCGCGGTTCGCGGGTTGGGCGTGCCCTGGATCGCGGTATTTCAGGGACCTTGGGCCAGAGAATACGCGTGGTCGGCCTCGGCGCGAAACCGTCCTGCGGTGTGGCGCCTGTGGGATGGCTGGCTCGAGCGCCAATTCGAGCAGAGGGAGCGAAGGCTGTTGGCGGGTGCAAAACGCATCGTCGTCATCAGCCGTCATTTTGAATCGAAGTTGAGCGAATGGCATCCCGTGGCGCTTCCCCCCGTGCAGCGCTTGCACGACTCTGTGGATTTAGAACGCTTTGACGTTCCATCCCATCGCGAAGCGTTGCGCGCGGAGTGGGGCCTTCGCCCGGCGGACCGGATGGTGCTGGCGGTCAGGCGGCTCGATCCTCGCATGGGGTTGGAGGTCTTGATTTCCGCGTTTGCCCTGGTCGTCCCAAGCGTTCCCCAAGCCCAGTTGTGGATTGCCGGAACGGGTCCTTACGATGCCGCGCTGCGCCGTTGCGCGAAGGGCGCGGGCGTCGTGGAAAGGGTGCGGTTTTTGGGAAGAGTGGAGGAGGAGGTATTGCCGAAGCTTTACGGAGCGGCGGACGTGACGGTGATGCCGTCGCTGGATTTGGAAGGGTTGGGCTTGGCCACCATCGAGTCGATGGCCTGTGGAACTCCGGTCTTGGGCTCGCGGTCGGCGGCCACACCCGAGATTTTGGAGCCATTGTCCCCTGAATTGCTCTTCGAGCCGGGTTCGGTCCAAGATCTGGCCATGAAGTTGGAGCGCAGCCTCACGCATCCCGAAGGGTTGCCGTCCGCGGCGCGATGCCGCGAGCATGTGTCGGAACGTTTCAGTTGGGAACCATGGATCCGGGCCTGGGAACAGTGGGCCGAGGAACGGGAGACATGAAGATCCTGGAGTTGGGAAAATACTGCGCCCCGGGCCGCGGCGGCATTGAAACTTTGGTGCAGGCGTGGTCCGAAGGCTTCGTGCGCCGGGGGGCTAGAGTTGATTGTGTGGTTTCCCACGACCGGAACGAGGATGCGGAGGAGGTGAGGAACGGCGTGTGGGTGCATCGCTGCGCCCGGCGAGGAGAGGCGCTCTCCCTCCCACTGTGCCCGGGTTATCTGGGGGCGGCGAAGCGTTATCCGGCCGACGTGTGGCACGGGCATTTTCCCAATCCGCTGATGGACGCGGCGTGTTTCCTCGGTTCGCGGAAAACCCCCTTGGTGATTTCTTATCACAGCGAAATTGTCCGGCAGGCGCGCTCGGCTTTTTTACGCTCCCTTGCAGCGATGGCTTTTGCGAACATCGCGCTGCATTGTAACCGCGTCGAGAGTCCTGGCACAGCATTCGAAGGCGTTGCAGCCCCATCGGTCCAAGGTTGAAGTGATTCCTTACGGCGTGGATCTGGCCCGTTTCGCCTGGGATGGACGACGCACGTCGCGCGTCTCCGACTTGCTTGGCGCCTTGGGGGGCAAGCCTGCCGTGCTGACGGCGGGGCGGCTCGTGGGTTACAAGGGACAACGTTACTTGCTGGAAGCTTGCCGCGAGCTGGACGTGATCGTCTGGCTGGTGGGGGCGGGTCCGCTGGAGCCTGAACTGAAGTCGCTGGCCTTCAGTCTGGGGCTTGGAGATCGAGCCGTTTTTTGGGGGGCGGCCGAAGACGAGCCATTCACGGACTTGCTCCATGCATGCACGGTGTTTGTATTGCCTTCGATCAGTCCCGCCGAAGCCTTCGGTCTTGTTCAGGTCGAGGCCATGGCGTGCGGCAAACCGGTGGTGAATACTTCGGTGCCGACGGGCGTGCCTTGGGTCAGCCAGGACGGAGTGACGGGCTTGACCGTGCCTCCCGCCGATGCGGAAGCGCTCCGGCTGGCTCTCAAGAGGCTGCTGTCGGATTCCGCATTTCGGCACGATCTTGGCGAAGCGGCTCGACGGCGAGCGCAATCCGAGTTCGACCAGGAAAAAATGATCCAGAGGTACTGGGAGCTTTTCCGGCGTTTGGCGCCGGGCGCGCTGAACACGTCATGAAGACCTATTTTGCCGTGTTGCTCATGGCGGCGGTGGTGGCCTGGCTCTTGACGCCGCTGGCCCGACGGGTCGCCTTGATGTGGGGGCGGTGGATCATCCGGAAGCCAGGAAGATCCATCGCTCGCCAATGCCGCGATTGGGTGGGTTGGCGGTCTTTGCCGGATTCTGCTCGCCGTTTCCGGTGCTTTACCTGATCCACAATCAAGTTTCCTTGACCTTCCAGAATTACGAGAAGATGACGCTCGCCATGTTGGTGGCGGCATTGATGATGCTCGGGCTGGGGATTTACGATGACATGAAGGGTGCCGGGGCCTGGAAGAAGTTCACCGTTCAGATTGCGGCTTCGTTGGTGTTGTTTCTGGGCGGTTTTCAAATCACGGAGTTGAGCAATCCTTTCGGGGATGCCTGGAAGCTGGGTTGGCTGGCGCTGCCGGTGACCGTGCTGTGGATCGTCGGGATCACCAACGCCATGAACCTGCTCGACGGGATCGACGGGCTCGCCACCGGAGTCACGTTCTGCATCGCGTTGGCCCTGGCGCTGATCAACATCATGCAAGGCCAGATCATGGTGGCTTTGCTGACCTTGTGTCTGGCCGGAGCCTGTCTGGGATTTCTCCCCTACAATTTTTCACCCGCGAGCATTTTCCTGGGAGACACGGGGAGTTTGTTTTTGGGGCTGGCCCTCGCGTGTATCAGCATTCTGTCGTTGTTCAAGGCCGCGACGGCCACGCTCATCGCGGTGCCCATTCTGCTCTTCGGGCTCCCGCTCTTCGACACCGTATCGGTCATGGCAGGAAGGATCTGGCGCGGGGCGCCGGTGTTTTCGGCGGACAAGACTCATGTGTATCACCGGCTGCTGCGCATGGGCTGGAATCAGCGGGAGGCGGCGTTTTTCCTCTATGGTTTCACCCTGGTGATGGGGACGATTGCCATCGATCTGAGTCTGAAGCATTCCACGGCCACGCTGGGATTTGGAGCGCTCCTCCTTTCGGTGTTGATAGCCGCCATGGCGCTCAAATCGCGCAAGAAACCGGGGAACAAGAGCGACTGACCCCGGAGTGAAGGCGGATTGGTTTCTCGCGCCTCTGGCCCGTCGAGGTTTCACGAACCCGCCTGGTCCCGGCGCTTCGGCCCCACTCCACGCACGAACCCCCCGATCTCGCGAATCACTTCGAGTAGGAATTGGGGCGTGGTGGCTCCCAAAGGTTTCAGGCAACGTCCGTGGCTCGACCACAACACGGTCGCCGCGGCCAAGCCGCAAATCCAGAATTGTGTCTTCCAGATCCAGCCTCGAACGCCTTCCGTGCGGACCCCATCGGCTTGCAAACGCGCCCGCTGAAACGCCACATGCCCGGCCTCGTCGCGCAGAATCAGGGCGCATATTCTTTCCAGGGGTGGGTCTTCGACATGCTGTTGCAGCAGGCGGTAATATCCCGTGCTCACCAATTCGGTGAGCGTCAGCACTTGGAGCTCGAATCGGACTCCGAACCTCCGGCGGCAAAGGCAAAAAGCCTCGTAACTCCAGTGGGTGGAGATGGGCTTTCCGCCAAGCCGTGCCACCGCGTGGGAGAGCAAACGCGCGTGTTCCGCTTCCTCCCGGAACCAAAGGTCCACGACGGTGGTCGCTGCTTGGGCCCGGCCGCGGAAGCGCTCCGCATCTCGGGCGAGCAACCGGCATTCTCCTCCCCCGTCGCCGAGTTGGAATTGGACGATGGAAGGGCGCAGGGCCTCGATCTTCTGCGGGGACATGCGAAGCGGTTCGGACCAGTCAGGCTCGGCTCGGTGGAGCCGGTTTCGATGGAAATGCTCGATCCAGTATGAGTAATCGAGCGTGCGGGAATAGGTGCGGTTGGAGGTATTGCCATCCGGAGAGGCTTCGATTTCCTGGTGGGGGTGGGGCTGGCCTGGATCCCAACTCCAGCGTCCACCGCGGGGAAAGAATCCTTCGAAATGATTCAGGGTGGTCAACACCACGTTTCGCCAGGGAAACCTCGAAATCCATGAGCACATACTTTGCATGACAAAGTTAAGACAGTGCTTCGGTCCATTTTGTTCATGGCCAAAGGCGCGCGGTTCAGGCATCGTTCGGAGGCACAGATCGGACCGGCAAATCGAACTCGAACACGTCCGCACACCTCATGCGTCATTATCTTAACTGGATTGGCGGAGAAGGCCGACCCTCAGTTTCCGCACAACCCTGGACGACCAGGAACCCCGCCGACGCCCGCGAGGTCGTCGCATCCTATGCGGTCGGATCCAGGCAGGATGTCCTCGATGCCGTGGCCGCCGCCCGCAAAGCTCACGCCGCGTGGTCCGCCTTGACTCCGGTGGCGCGGGGGCGCGTTCTGAGCAAGGCTTCCCAGCTCCTCGAGGCCCGCAAAGCCGAGCTCGCTGAACTCCTCACGCGCGAGGAGGGCAAGACGCTGGCGGAGAGCACCGGGGAAGTTCAACGCGCGGTCGATATCTTTCGATTCTTTGGCGGACAAAGCTACGTGCTGGGTGGCCAGACCATTCCGCATGACCTGCCTCACAACTTGCTTTTTACTTCCCGTCAGTCGCTCGGAGTGGTGGGGCTTATTACGCCTTGGAATTTTCCGGTGGCCATCCCCGCCTGGAAGCTCGCTCCCGCGTTGCTGTGCGGCAACGCGGTGGTGCTCAAGCCCGCATCCCAAGCCCCCGCGCTTTCGCTGGAGCTTGCGAAGATCCTGCACGAGGCGGGACTTCCCGGCGGAGTCCTCAATGTCATCGTCGGCGGGGGTTCCGAGGTGGGTTCCGCTCTGGCCGAGCATCCCGAGGTCGTGGCGCTTTCCTTCACGGGATCGCATGCGGTGGGAGCCCGCGTTTACCACCAGCTTGCCCCGCGCATGGCCCGGGCGCAGATGGAAATGGGCGGGAAGAATCCGACGTTGGTCTTGGCCGACGCGGATCTCGACCTGGCGGCGAACCTGGTGGCCCGTGCCGGCTTTGGCTTGACCGGCCAGGCTTGCACGGCGACCAGCCGGGCCATCGTTGACAAGAGTGTGCTGGAACCGTTCGTGGAAAGGCTGGTTGCGCGGGCGAAGGCGCTCAAAGTCGGCCCCGGCCTGGGTGCCGGCGTCGAGATGGGCCCCGCCGTCAGCGAGGCCGAGCTGCAAGGTAATTTGGATGCCATCGCGGAGGCGGCGCGAGCCGGAGCCCGTGTGGCCTGGGGCGGGAAACGGCTGGTCGAGGGTGAACTTCAGCACGGCTGGTTCATGGAACCCGCCGTGGTCGATCGCGTGAGTCCCGACATGCGGATTGCCCAGGAGGAAATCTTCGGTCCGGTGGTCGCTGTGATCGCGGCCGATCATTTTGATCACGCCATTGACATCGCCAACGGCGTCGAGGCGGGACTATCGGCATCCGTCGTCACTCGCGACTTGCGCAAGGCCATGCTCTACGCCGACCGCATCCAGGCCGGGGTCATCAAAGTCAACCAGATTTCGACCGGACTCGCGCTCCAAGCGCCCTTCGGGGGGGTGAAGAAATCGAGCACGGACACCTTCAAGGAACAAGGTGCTTCTGCGGTGGAGTTCTACTCCCGATTGCGCACGGTCTATCTCGATTATTCGGTGTAAACGCCGTCGCGGTTCCGCTCACAGCACCCGGGAGCAGCACCCCTCACCGAGGAGGATGGAGGAGCGCCGGGATCCATTCCGGGATCCGGGGCGGCGAGCGTCTTCGTTCGATGGACCCGAAAACGTATGCATGCACTGATTCGACGCGCTTTCCCGCGCAGAATGGCTCTCGCTTCAATGGCGTCCTTGCTGCTCGGGTTTCCCTCCGCCTTCGGCGCCGACCTGCTGGTCAAATTCCGAAACGACCCCGAGGTTCGAATGGGCCGCCATCCCGCTCACGCGGATGAAGCCGTGGTCAAGAAGGTCTTTCCGCGCCTGGGCTGGGAGCGCATCTCGGTTCCCGACGCCGCCGCGATGGTCGAGCGCTACCGTCGTCATCCGGATGTCCTTTGGGCGGAAGTCAGCCGCCCCGTCCGGAAACTCGCGACGCCGAACGACGCTCGCTACCCCGAGTTGTGGGGCTTGAACAGAATTGGCGCTCCCGCCGCCTGGAACAGCACCACCGGCGATGCTTCCGTCGTGGTGGGCGTGGTGGATACGGGCATCGACTACACCCATCCCGATCTCAACTTCAACCTGTGGCGAAATCCCGGCGAAATCCCGGGCAACTCCCTGGATGACGACGGCAACGGCTACGCCGATGACGTGCATGGCATCGATGTGATCGAGAATGATGGCGATCCACGAGACGACGATGGCCATGGCACGCATGTGGCGGGCACCATCGGCGCCGTCGGCAACAACGCGACGGGTGTGACGGGCCTCAATTGGAGCGTCAGTTTGATGGCGTTGCGCATCGGTCGGGCCGACCAATTCGGGGAAACGGCGGACATCATGGAAGCCTTCGATTACGCCGTGGCTATGAAGCAGCGCGGCGTGAATCTGCGCGTCCTCAACAATAGCTGGGGCAATGATTTCCCCAGCGCCGCGATTCGCGAGGCCTTTCGCATCGCGTCTGCCGCCGGCATCCTCCTCGTTTGCGCGGCGGGCAATTCGGGTTTGGACAGCGATCATTTCCCCGGCTTTCCCGCCACGTTCGACGCGCCGGGCGTGATTTCAGTGGCCGCGTCCGACGAGGCTGACGAACCCGCTTCCTTTACGAACTACGGGCGCGAGACCGTGCATCTGGCTGCGCCGGGCGTATCCATTCTGAGCACGCTCAAAGGCGGCCCTTGGTACGCCTCCTTCCAGGGCACCTCGATGGCTTCGCCTCACGTGGCCGGGGCCGCGGCACTGCTTTTGGCGAAACGGCCCGACCTCACCCGGGATCAGCTCAAATCGGTCTTGATGGATTCCGTCGATCGATTGCCCGCCTGGGAGACCCGGGTCGTATCGGGAGGACGGCTGAACCTGGCGCGCGCGATGGAACGGGTCTCCGGCGCGGCACCGATTCCCCAGCAGCCTTCGGTGAAGCCCGCTCCGAAACCTTCTGGCTCTCGCCCCGAAGGCCCGGCGATCGTCTTGGCCAGCCGAACCCAGGGCGGAGCATTCGGTTCGGACTCCAGTTACACTCCCTCCTTGAGTGCGGACGGTCGTTGGGTGGCCTTCAGTTCGCTGGCCACCAACCTGGTTGCGATCGGAGGGAATGGACGAGAACAGGTTTATTTGTTGGATCTTGAGCGGAACACCATGACGTTGGTCTCTGCAAGCGCGGCGGGTGTTCCGGGCAATCGCGACAGCAGCTATCCCTCCGTCAGCCGCGATGGCCGCTTCGTGGTCTTCGAATCCGAAGCGTCGAACCTCGTGGCCGATGACGGGAACCGGACCATGTCCGACGTGTTCCTGTTCGACCGGGAGGCGGGAACACTCACGTTGATCAGCCGCAGCAGCCCCGGTTCCATGGCCAACGGTCCGAGCGGGCTTCCCGTCGTGAGCGCGGACGGACGGTGGGTGGCCTACATGTCTGCCGCGGACAACCTGACGGCTGACGACGCCGGCTTTGAGTTCGACATTTTCCTCTATGACCGGCTGGGCCGGGAGAATCTGCGTCGTGTCAGCGCCAGCAAACTCGGGACCGCTTTCGACGGCGAAAATTTTGCGCCGTCCATCAGCGCCGACGGACGATACGTCGCCTTCTCTTCGGATGGGCAGCTCCTTGGAGATGATCGCAACAATCGCGAGGATGTCTATGTGCACGACCGGGTCGAGGACAGCTTGGAACGAATCAGCGTTTCGTCCACGGGCGCGGGGGGCAACGGGAACAGTTCGTATCCGGTCGTGAGTGGGGACGGGCGTCGGGTGGCGTTTATCTCGAATGCCGCGAATCTGACCGGGTCGGCTCTGGGGGAGGATCAGGTGATGCTTCGGGACCGGGTTCTACGCACGACGACGCTGGTTTCGAAGAATCTTTCGGGCCGGGCTTCCGCGTCGAGTGCGTTTCTGCCCGCGATCAGTGGAGATGGCCGCGTGGTGGCGTTTGCCTCCGATGCCCGGGATTTGGAGAAACGTTCCAGTTCCATTTTTTCACAGCTCTATCTTTACGACGTGCTGACGGAATCGTTGGGGCCGATCAGCTTCAATCCGATTGGGAATCCTGGCGGAGAGAGCTCCCTGTTTCCCTCGTTGAGCCATGACGGACGTTGGTTCGCTTTCCAAAGCCGCGGGTTCAACCTCGTGCCGGGCGATGGGAATGCCGCCAGCGATGTTTTTCTCATCGATCGCGGTGGTTCGTTGCCGGATCTCTCCATTGCACTTGATCCCGGCGGGGCCGAGGACGGGGGCGGGGTGGTCCACCCTGGTGTGGTGCAGAGAGCTGAAGCACGTCCTCAGGTCCCTGGGGCCATGCGCTTCAGGGCGAGGTTGTCCAACCTGGGCACGAGTGCCGAATCATTCACCTTGCGAAGCCATGGGCTGCCGCCGGGTTGGACGGTCATCGGCCAGCACGGCACCTCCACGACTTCCTTGCCTTTGGGCGCGGGATGGATGACCCCTCGGTTGGGACCCGGCGAGTCCTTGACCGTGTCGCTCCAGATGACGCCTGCATTCGGCGTGGACTCTGTCACGGCTTTGATGGATCTGGACGTTCTCGATGGGTCTGGACGAACGAGGGACGCGGTGCGCCTGGTGGTGACCCCTTCCGTTTCTCCTCCCGGGTTCGCCCTCATCAGCTCCGCGTCGGATGGCACGCCTGGCGAACTGGAAAGCAGAGGTGCCATGCTCAATGGCGACGGGTCGCGCGTGGTCTTTCAATCCGAGGCGGCCACCCTGGTTGACGGAGACGAGAATTTTTACTCGGATGTTTTTCTCCACAACCACACCTCCGGCCGAATCGAATTGGTCAGCGCCACTCAGGCGGGTGCGATCGGGAATGGACCGAGCGACACGCCATCCATCTCTTCCAACGGGTTGGCGGTGGCCTTCAGTTCACGGGCCGATAACCTGGTGACCGGCGATCGCAACGAGGTGGTTGACGTGTTCGTCAAAGACATGGCCACCCGGCGGGTGCGACGAGTGAGTGTTGGCAGCGCCGGGCAGGAAGCCACGCGAGGCAGCGAAAATCCCGCCCTGAGTGGTGATGGACGTTTTGTGGTGTTTCAATCCATGGCTCCGGATCTCGCTGCCGGGGATTTCAACGATGCTTGGGATGTCTTCCTGCACGATTTGAACACAAGTTCCACACGCTGCCTCAGCCTGACCCCTGGCCAGCGAACCGGCGCGGGGGAAAGCACGAATCCCGAGATTTCCCACGACGGGCGCTGGGTGGTTTTCGACTCTCGAGCCAGTGACCTCGTTCCCAATGATGAAAACAATGAGTCTGACGCGTTTCTGGTCGACACGCAAAGTGGGGTCGTGCGCTTGATCAGCCGCCGGGCGGGTGGGGGCAGCGCCGCAGGCGCCAGCGCGATCCTCTCCCTTTCTGCCGATGGCAGTCTCGTGCTCTTCAGTTCCAGCGCGAAAGATCTGGACGGTCCATCGGCCGCCTCCAGCCTTTACCTTTTTCATCGTGAAACAGGGCGGAGTGAAGCCGTGTCTCCCCTGATCCCAGGGTTCAACGGGGATCCGGGCTTCCAAGGTTCGGCTTTGAGTCCTGACGGACGGTTCATCGCACTGAACACCCGGGTCCCCGGGGTTTTGCGTGGAGACACCAACCTGTTCGTGGATGCCTTTGTCTACGACCGCACCAAGGGGGTGGTGGAACCGATTTCGGTTCCCGTGACAGGACACAGGCTTCACGGCGCGAGCGTGGGAGCACGATTCAATTCCACCGGGCGTTTTGTCGTCTTTCGCTCCGAATCTCCCGCCGTTTTGGGCGAGGGCTTCTCTCAAGTCAGTCAGGTTTTCCTCCATGACCGTGCTTCTTTTGACGCCTCGGTTTCCATTCCTCTGGGGGAACGGAACCTTTTCTTGCCCATGGAACGGACGTTGAGCGTGCCGATTTCCTTGCCCGTGGCCCCCGGGCAGCCCCTCCTCGTCCCGCTCTCGCTTCTGCTCGAAGGCAGTTTTCCCGATCAAATCCAATTCGGCCTCCTCTCCGACTCCTCCATGAGTCTCCGCATCTCGCAAGAAGGGGTCGTGCAGGCCACCTTGTCTGCGGGCGCGGTGAAGACATGGACCGCGCCCGTCCTGGACCCAGGCCGGAAATGGGAGCTCGTGGTGGAAATGCCCAGTCCGCTCGAATCCAAAGCCGATTACCAGCTCCTCATCTCTTCTCAATCCGATCGCAGCCGCTTCTTGACGCTTGTTTTCCAGCCTTTTGCGGATGCGGACAAGGATGGAACCTCCGACGCTTGGGAACTGGCGACCTTTGGTGGATTGACAGTATCCGCTCAAGCGACGGACACGGATCGTGACGGCCTGAGCAACTCCGCCGAGCTCGCGGCGGGCACGGACCCGTTGTCGGGGGCGTCCCGCTTTGAAATGACTCCCGTGAGCGAGGAATCCGGTGCGCTCCTCATCCGCTGGAAATCCGCGCTGGGGCGAAGATACATCGTGGAGAGAGCAGTGAACGGCGCCGTCGATTTCGCGCCAGTTTCCGGCATCCTGCCGGCTACGGAGCCGATCAACGAGTGGAGGGACACCTTCGTGCCGGAAGGGCCGGTGTTTTACCGCGTTCGGCTCTTGTTTTGACGCGTGGCGTCGGACAAGGTGCTTGGCACGTCCGCCGACCCATGACGCCGAAATTCCCAGACCCTCCTGCGTTCTCGATGTCATCGCGCAACATGGCCACAGGACCGGTGCCTCCGCCAGGGGATGGAGAAGGAACTCTTCACGGCGGGACGAGCCGCGGAGCTGCTTCGCCGAGGCGTCGAATTCAGGGGAGCCCGCCTCCTGAGCGCGTGCCGGGTTGTCGTCAGGCGACAACAGCCACCTCTCCCTGGCGGATGCACTGCACTGGGGTTCGCCCCTCGGTATCCTTGCTTCAACATGTGCTGCGAGGGCGCGTGTTCTTCCGGCGAGACCGATCCACCCGCATCCCAAGTGGATGCTGGCTTCTCCTGTGCTTGCTCTTGTCCGGTTGCATGAATTCGAGCGAGAAGAAAACCAGATCGGACGAGCCTGCCGCTGCCCCCCATGTCCTCCCCTCGGCGGCAACGCCTCCCGGCCATCCGGCGGTCGAATCGTTTCTCGATCGCTATCTCGCCGCCCGGCCCGGTTTTGCCGTCTCCCTCGGCCTGCACCAGTTCGATGGGAAAATCTCCGATTGGAGTCCGGCGGGAATCCGCGCCGAGAAGCGGGCGCTTGAGCAGGAACAGCGCCGGTTCGAGGCGTTGCTTCCCGCGCTCAAGACCGTTGCGGCGCGCCATGAGGTGGAAATGGCCCTTTCGATGATTCGACTGGACTTGCTGCGCCTCGATGGCGGTTTTGAAGGATCGCCGTCCAACCCGATGGCCTACGCCGCCGCGCTCGACCTCAATGTTTACCTCAAGCGAAATTACGCGCCTCTCGAGCAACGCGTGCACGCCCTGACGCTTGTGCTCGAGCAAGCCCCGGACGTGTTCCGGTCGGCCCGTGCCCATCTCGAGGAGTCACTGCCCAAGCCCCACGTTGAAACGGCCATTCAGAATGCCCGGGGCGGCGCGGAGTTCATCGCGCGCGATCTGCCTCTCGCCACGGAAGGTTTGCGCGACCCCAAGCTGAAAACCCGGTTGCGCGAGACCGCCCGGCTCGCTCTCGCCGAATTCAATCGATATGCGGACTGGCTCGAGGCGACCCGTTTGCCCAAGGCGCACCAGCACTTTGCCCTGGGGCGCGCCCGCTTCGTGCGCATGTTGCAGGCGGACCTCATTGATCTTCCACCCGAGAGGATTTTGGAAATGGGACGCCAAGCTTTGGCGGCGGAACAACGCGTTTTTGCCGACACCGCCCGCAAGCTCGATCCCACGACGCCACCGATCAAGGTCTATCAAACGATTCAGACGAATCATCCGACGGCGGACATGTTGATCGAGGAAACTCACAAGAATCTGGAGGCCATTCGGAGCTTCGTCATCGAGAGGCAGCTCGCCACCATCCCTTCGGAATTCCGCGTCCAAGTGGCGGAAACGCCACGCTACGCGCGCGCCACCAGTTTCGCCTCCATGGACACGCCGGGTCCTTTCGAATCCAAAGGATCCGAAGCCTACTACTACATCACGCCTGTCGAGCCCGAGTGGACGCCTGCGCAACAAGCGGAATGGCTCACCGCGTTCAACCGCTACACGACGGACGTCGTTTCCATTCACGAGGCTTATCCCGGCCACTACACGCAGTTCCTGTGGGTCAATGCCACGCCGATGACCCGCCTGCGCAAGGTTTACGTGAGCTATCCTTTCGCCGAGGGGTGGGCTCACTATGCCGAACAGATGGTCATCGACGAGGGTTTTGGACAGGATCCCAAGAAGAAAGATCGCGAGAGTGAAAGGAGAGCCTTGAGTTACCGCCTCGCGCAATCGGGTGAAGCGCTCCTTCGGCTCTGCCGCCTCTGCGTTTCCATCGAGATGCATTGCGGGACTTTCTCTCTGGACGAAGCCGCGCGCTTTTTTGAAACGCAAGCCTTCTACGAACCCAAACCCGCCCGCCAGGAGGCGATTCGCGGCACGTTCGATCCGGGTTACCTCTATTACACGCTTGGCAAGCTGCAATTGCTCAAGCTCAGGCGCGATTACGAACAACAGGAAGGCAAGGAGTTCAGCCTGCTCAAGTTTCACAACGCTGTTCTGGCCGCCGGTTCACCGCCCATCCGCCTGCTGCGGGAAACCCTCTTGAAAGATCCAGCCCTGTGGCCCGAGACCCTCTAAACGTGGAATCTTCCGCCCCTGAACCCCACGCCCAGTTTCGGAATCTCATCGATTCTTTGATCGACCATCTGCGTCAGCAAAAAGCGGACGGTCTGGTGGGACTCCCCCTGACCCCCATCGCCCGGATGGCCTTGGAGGAACTCTCCCGCCCGCTGACATCCACCTCACGCGCCATCCCGGAAACAAAACCGTTCAGGCCCGCCCCCAATCGAGTGGAGGTATCCGTCGCTCCGGTCCGCCCGGTCTCTCGCCCAAGCGATCCACCCGCGCCATCCTCGACTCCACCCCTTGCCATGCCCTCCCAAGCTGAATCCGATAAAACAACCGCTCTCCCGACTCCCCCACTCTCGCGCTCTGCGGCCGAAAAGGAGGCCGCCATGGCCTCGTTGCGAGAGCGGGTCCTGGGTTGCATGAAATGCCCGCATCTTGCGTCCTCGCGCAAGTCCGTCGTCTTCGGAGTGGGCAATGTTCATAGCCCGCTCCTCTTTGTCGGCGAGGCGCCCGGTGCCGACGAAGACGAGCAGGGGGAACCGTTCGTGGGCAGAGCCGGCCAGTTGCTGACCAAGATCATTCAGGCGATGGGCCTTTCCCGTCAGGATGTGTTCATCGCTAACATCTTGAAGTGCCGTCCCGACACTCCGGGCCAAACCGCCGGAAACCGCAAGCCTACCATGGAGGAAATGCAAACCTGCATGCCTCACCTCCTGGAACAGATCGACATCATTCAGCCCAAGGTCATCGTGGCGCTGGGGGCCACCGCCGTCGAAGGATTGCTGGGCAAAACGCTTGGTATTACCCGCTTGCGGGGACAGTGGCAGTCGTTCCATTCAACCCCGGTCATGCCGACCTACCATCCGGCCTACCTTCTCCGCAACCAAGCCCTGAGCGAGAAGCGCAAAGTCTGGGAAGACATGTTGAAAGTGATGGACCGGTTGCAAATGCCCGTCAGTGAAAAACAGCGAGGCTTTTTCCTGCAAGCGGCGGGGTAGAGGTCGCCTCCGCGGATCGCGGGGCGACGCGGGAGGAATGATCGACGAGCTCTCGCCCGGCAACGTTGCTGCGGCTGATCCTTCGGACACAGCCGCGTTCCGGAAGCGCCGCCGCGATGGATCCGGCCGTTTGTGGGTGGATTGTCAATCAAGCCGTCATCGATTTTGAGCTGTTGCGCGTTCCAGGCGGTAGGCGATGCTCCCGGCCGAACATTCACGTCCAATCGTTTCTAAGCTTATGACCCACAACTTTCGCTCCGAAGGCTTGTTTCCGGTCCCAGGAATCATTCTGCCGTGGTTGCCTGAGCAGCGGTTTCGATTTGCCGGGTTCGGTTTGCGGCTCGTTTGTCTGGCGTCCTTGATGGCGGTCTTGCCCGCCGCCCGCGTGATGGCCGAATCCTGGCGGAAACGACTCGGTCCGCCTCCCGCGATCATCGATCTTCACCAGCACATTGCGTCCACGCCTCATCACCTCGACCGGGCACTCCGCATCATGGACGCAGCGAACATTCGTCTTGCCGTCAATCTGAGCGGAGGCGTCGTGACTCGCTCCGGAGATCAACCTTCCCCGTTTGAGCGGAACTGGCAGCTGGCTCAGAAGACCGCACCGGACCGTTTTCTCCTTTATTTCAATCTCGATTATTCAAACTGGGACTCGCCCGAGTGGCCGGGGCGTGCGATTCAGCAGGTCGAGACCGCTCACCGGCTTGGCGCCGCCGGTCTCAAGGAATTCAAACGCCTGGGCCTCTATCTCAGGGATGGCGCCGGCAAACTCATCACCGTGGACGATCCGAAGCTCGACGGAGTTTGGCGGCGATGCGGTGAGTTGGGATTGCCCGTCAGCATTCACGTGGCCGATCCGCGCGCCTTCTGGCTCCCCTACGACGAGCGCAACGAGCGTTGGAAGGAACTGCGCGATCATAAACCGTGGTGGTTCGGCGATCCGGCCAAGTATCCCCCGCGCGAGGAACTTCTCGCCGCCCTCAATCGCGTGATCGCCCGGCACCCTCAGACCACGTTCGTCTGCGTCCATTTCGCCAACAACGCTGAGGATCTGGACTGGGTCGAGGCGTCGTTGGATCGGTATCCGAACATGATGGCGGATCTTGCCGCGCGTGTCCCCGAACTGGGGCGTCACGATCCGGAGCGCCTGCGCCAGCTCTTTCACCGGCATCAGGATCGGATCGTCTTCGCCACCGACTTTCAAGTGCATGACCGGTTGATCCTCGGCTCCAGCGGAGACGAACCTCCGCCCGGAGACGAGGACGCCCTGGTGTTCTTCTTGAAGTACCGGCGCTGGCTGGAGACTCGTGATCGGGACTGGCCCCATATGACGCCGATTCAAGGCGACTGGACGATTCGCTCCATCGGATTGTCGGCCGAGGTGTTGCGTAAAATTTATTATGACAATGCGCGGAGGATCTTGATTCGGTCCATGCCCCTCCCCGCGATGACCGCCAAGCGGATCGGGCGGGACTTTGCCCTGGATGGGGCCTTACGCCATGGGAGTTGGCGAGGGGCGGAGGAGGTGTTGGTGGATTCCACCTTGCGGGAAGGCATCCGGCGACCCGAGTACCGCACCACGGTTCGAGTTCTGTGGTCCGATCATTTTCTCTACTTGGGATACCGGGCTCCGTTTGATCGGATGACGGTGTTTACGCCGCCGGAGATGAAGGGGGAACGCCTTGGATTGTGGGATCGGGATGTGGTGGAAGCTTTCATCGCGTCCGATCCGGCGCGTCCGGAGGTTTACACCGAGTTCGAGGTGGCCCCGACCGGGGAGAAGCTGGACTTGACCCTGACTCCCGACCGGAAGGATTTCGAGTGGAGCAGTGGATTCGAGGCCGCCACGCGGGTGGATCGGCGAGGCGGGGTATGGACCTGCGAGATGAGGATTCCGCTCGCCGCATTGTCTTCGAAACCGCCGCGGGCGGGGGATCGGTGGCGTCTGAACCTTTACCGGCATCAAGCCGCGACAAGAACGTTCCTCGCCTGGAGCCCGACCGCGACGAGGACGGCGCACACCCCTCACAGATTCGGCTGGCTGCGCTTCGGAGAGGAGTGAGGGGGAGGCAACCCATTCTGGAACGGCGTATGTTTGGGTCAGCGGTGCTTCTCCAAGTTGTCGGTAGTATTGGCTCGTGCCGGAACGGTGCATCCCGAAGTTGCCGGGGATGCAGGTAGGGCGCGTCCGTCCCGGCGCGCCGCCGGAGCATGATGTTTTGCATCCCGTGGGCGGCGGGCTGGGACAGGCCCGCCCTACCAACAACATCGGGATACACGGGTGCCGGAGCGCGGCTGTGTTCCGCTTTGGCGAATCAGCCGCAGCAATGTTACAATCGGCGATGCCCCACGCGGGTGGGGAGAACCCGAGGCCGGCAGACACGCGTCGAAGAATCGCCGGACCATCCCCACGCGGGTGGGGAGAACGGATGGGCGTCCAGCGGTCCTTGGCGTGCGCGAGGGTTTCGAGGGGGGGGACGTTCAAAGAGGGGCATTGGGAAAATGACGAAAGCCGAATGAGGAATGTCGAATTTGGTCAGGCTTTAAGGAGAGGTACAAAGCCGGCCTGTTTGAAATGGCGATTCGTGGTGAAGGCGTCGCGGATCTGGAGTTCGTGCATGGTGGCGAAACTGACGCAGTCGGTGAAGGACCACTCCTTGTCTTTGTGTTTGCGAAACAACTTTCCCGCTGCGTGGAAGCGGTCCGGCCCGATCCATTCCAACCGGAGCGCCTCGCTGCGTTCGATGGTGTCGAGGAAGTCCACCGCGGCTTCGTGACTGTGCCGGACCAGCAACAGAGTTACGGTTTCGTCCACCACGTATTCCGTGGTCAGGAAGCGGCGGCGCTTGCGGAGCAACTCGGCGTGCAGGCTGAGGGCTGCCGCCTGGTGCTCGTCGGCCCCATCCCAGAGGGCGAGAAAACCCGCGCTGTCCATCATCACGTCAGCGGCCGCCATAGAGAATGGAGTCAATGTCCTGGTG